>JACREW010000191.1 GCA_016212685.1 Nitrospirota bacterium | reverse complement strand
TTTGCTCTGGGCGTTGGAAGGTCTGGCTTGGCGTGAGGAGCATTTAGTGCGTATTGCCGTGATTTTGGCTGAGATGGCATCCCATGATCCAGGAGGGAATTGGGCAAACAGACCAGCCAACTCTCTAACAGAAATTCTATTGCCATGGTTGCCACAAACGCTGGCTTCTATTGACAAACGTATTGCATCCATTAAGGCAATTAGAACAGATTTCCCCGATGTTGCTTGGAAGGTGTTGCTTAGTTTGTTGCCTAATCAACACCAAACCTCATCTGGCACACATAAACCTCATTGGAGCAACATCCTTCCTGATGACTGGAAGCCAAATGTTACAAATAAGGAATATTGGGATCAGGTTATCGGTTATGCAGAGCTTGCCGTTGAAATGGCCTGCGAAGATTTGAGTAGGCTTAAAGCACTGGTCGGCAACCTTGACAATTTACCTAAGCCATTATTTGATGTCGTTTTGGAATACCTGTCCTCGGCAGTAATTACCCAACTACCAGAATCTGATCGGTTGCCGATTTGGTCAAGCCTTACAGAATTTGCAAGGAAACACCGGCGGTTCTCCGACGCTAAGTGGGCGCTAAATGGTGAGCTTGTTGCCCGAATTGAGACGGCTGCAAACAGACTTACACCTACCAGCCCTGAAAGCTTGTACCGCAATCTTTTTTGCAATAGGGATTTTGATCTCTATGAAGAAAACGGTAGCTGGGAAGAACAGCACAAAAGGCTTGATGAACGCCGCCAGAAAGCTATTCAAGAGATTATGGATACGGGTGGCCTACAAGGCGTTATAGCGTTTATTAACGCGGTGGAGTCACCGAATCAAGCTGGATGGGCCATGGGCATGATTGCCCCTAACACAATAGATACTGTTTTACTGCCGGAGTACTTGGAAGTGAAAAATATCAAATATCAGCAATTTGCGGGTGGATTTATTTGGAGTCGCTACCAGCGACAGGGATGGCAGTGGGTCGATGGCTTGGATCGAACCCAATGGTCTTTGATGCAGATATGTCAGTTCCTGATATATTTGCCTTTTAAGGCTGATACATGGCGCCGCACAAGTGATTGGTTAGGAGATTCTGAAAGCATGTACTGGCAAAAGGTGCCGGTGAACCCTTACGCATCCGATAGCGACCTCTTGCCGGCAATCGATAAACTGCTATCGGTTGATCGTCCTCAGACAGCAATTGACTGCCTTCATTATAGATTCTATAAAAAATTACCTTTGGATAATAAGAGAACCGTAAGGGCTCTATTAGATGCAGTTTCAGTAAAAGAGCCTGCAAATACTATGGATACCCATAATATTACAGATCTCATTAAGGCGTTACAGAATGATCCAGAAACTGAAGAAGATGATTTATTTAGAATTGAGTGGGCATATTTGCGATTACTGCACCATATGGAAGCCGAGCCCAAATTGTTAGAGAAACGCCTGGCTACCCAACCTGAGTTTTTCTGTGAAGTTATCCGTCTTGCCTATCGCTCCAAGGATGAAGATAAGCCGGATGAAGAGCCTAATAAAGCTATTGCCACTAATACATGGCGGCTTCTGCATGAATGGAAGCGGCCCCCGGGGTTACACGAGGACGGGACTTTTTCTGCACAAGATTTTGAAGCATGGCTCGAAAGCGTAAAAAAACAATGTGCGGAATCTGGTCACCTTGAAGTCGCCATGATCACGATTGGAGAGGTATTACTGTATTGTCCTGCTGATCCTCAAGGACTTTGGATCGTACAGGCTGTGGCCGAAGCACTGAATGCAAGAGACGCCGAAGAGATGCGAAGAGGATTCAGAACAGAGGTGTTCAACTCAAGAGGTGTATATTGGGTTGATCCAACCGGCAAACCAGAAAAAGGGCTGGCTGCGCAGTGGCGAGAAAAAGCTGATGCCGTGGACAATGCTGGTTTTGCAAGATTTGCAGCCACATTACGAGAACTATCTGAGTCTTACGATCGCGACGCTGAGCGGATAATTAAAACGCACAAGTCAGAAGAAAAAATGGAAGATGTAAAGAACGACTAACTTAAGCGCGGTGCGTTATGCTCTGGATGTTCTCGGGAGTTAAGATAGATTTAAGGAGACCGGTTTGACCAACAAACCCTAAAAACTGGAACTCAAATGAATAGCACGGTAACAATTCTAACAAGCGGTCTTAATGAACTTGGAATTGCCTCTAACGAGGTTATTGTTCAAAAGTTTGAAACATATCTTCATGAACTCAAAAAATGGAACCGCGCTTATAACCTTACTGCATTAAAAAGCGATGAAGATATAATCATAAAGCATTTTCTCGATTCACTTTTGTATCTCAAGGTCATACCCGAAGGGCAATGGAGTATTTGCGACATAGGCAGCGGCGCGGGTTTTCCGGGAATCCCGATGGCTGTTGTCAGGCCTGAACTTAGCGTTACGCTTATCGAACCTTCAAGGAAAAAAACCGCTTTTTTACGGCATATGAAGAAGCTGCTTTCATTGCAAAACGTTGAAGTGATAGAGTCGAGGGTTGAGGATGTTAAAGACCGGCTTTTTGATATAGCGGTGACGAGGGCGCTTTTCAGTGTCGGAGATTTGATTAAAAAGGCAGGACATGTTTTAAGGGAAGACGGTTTCTTCGTGCTAAACAAAGGCCCTAAATTCGAGGACGAGATAAAGGGCATTTCCGGCGATATTAAATTCGAGATATTTCCGGCTGCTTTGCCAGGCGCTTCTCTGCAAAGAAACCTGATAAAGGCCTATTTTAAAAGATAGGGCAGTATCGCCGTTTGCTCACTGCCTGCTATAATATTTTTATGCATTGGTTAAAGCTTCTCCTAATTGCAATTATCTCCGTCATCATCGGCGCATCGGGCGGGTTTATTGCATGGAACCTCTCGACCCTCCCGGAAATAAAATCCCTCGAAGGCTACACTCCCATGCAGTCTTCCTTCGTCTATTCATCGGACGGCAAGGTATTGGCCGAATTCTATCAGGAGAGAAGGAACTTCATTCCCCACTATCAGATTCCGGAGCGCATAAAAAAGGCCTTCATCGCGGTCGAAGACCAGAGGTTTTATTCTCATCCCGGCGTCGATATAATAGGCATACTGAGAGCGCTCTACAACGATATTATGGCGCAGAGCATAGTGGAAGGCGGAAGCACCATTACCCAGCAGCTCGCGAAGATGCTCTTTTTAAAGCCCGAAAAAAGCCTTTCGCGAAAGGTCAGGGAGGCACTAATTTCCGTTCAGATAGAAAAAAAATACACAAAAGACGAGATACTGGGCATGTACCTTAATCAGGCGTATTTCGGCACAAGGGCTTACGGCATTGAGGCGGCAGCCCAGACTTATTTCGACAAGCCAGTAAGGGATCTGTCCCTTGGAGAAGCGGCCCTCCTCGCAGGGCTTCAAAAAGCCCCTACGCTTTATTCTCCCTTTAGAAACCCCGGCAAGGCGCTGTCGAGAAGGCAGATAGTGCTGACAAAGATGCTTGAAAGCGGATTAATATCGAGGAATGATTACGAGAGGGCAAATGCGGAGCCTTTGCCGGCCAAGCCAAATTACAGAAAATACGAGGCGCCTTATTTCGTTGAATTGCTGAGGCAAGGCCTCGAGGCTAAATATGGAAACGCAATATACATCTCCGGTATTAAGGTTTACTCCACCGTAGACTATGAGCTGCAGAAAATAGCGGAAGCCGCTGTTGCCGACGGAATAGCCGTTATAGAAAAACGCGTGCGGAAAGGCGTTCAGGCAGCCCTTATCGCGATCGACCTGAGAAACGGCCATATTAAGGCCCTCGTTGGAGGCAACGATTTTTGGGAAACCCAGTTCAACAGGGCAACTATGGCATTGCGACAGCCCGGCTCCGCGTTCAAACCTTTCGTTTACGCGGCCGCGCTCGAAGACGGCATGTCCGAAACGGATGAAGTCCTCGACGAACCCGTAACATTTCCGGGAGGAAAACCGAACACAACGTGGTCTCCCAGAAATTATGACGGGGAATATCGCGGGTATATCCCGATGAAAACAGCCTTAGCCCTCTCATTGAATTCCGCGACTGTCAGGCTGGCCCATGATGTGGGAATTCATAATGTTATAGAGACCGCGAAAAAATGCGGCATTAAAACCGTGCTCCAGCCCTACCTGCCCATAGCCCTCGGCGCATCCGACGTTACCCTCCTTGAGTTAACATCCGCTTACGCGGCTTTCGCGACCGGAAATAGGATATATCCGACCACTTATGAGCGGATAATAAACAGGGACGGCGTCCCCCTCGAAGAGGCCTTAGTTTCTTCGGACATGGCGTTCGAACCGGATATAGTAGATAAGATGAAAGTCCTGCTGAGGGCAGTGGTGGAGGCGGGAACCGCCACAAAGGCAAAAGAGATTAAGAGGCCTGTTTACGGCAAGACCGGCACTACAAACGATTTCTCGGACGCATGGTTCATAGGCTTTGACGACAGGCTGGTTGTAGGCGTCTGGGTCGGCAGGGATAACCACAAGCCTATCGGGCCTAAAGAGGCGGGATCAAAGGCGGCGCTGCCCATATGGATAGAGTTCATGAAAAATATCCGGTGAAAATACGGCCGAAAATGATAAAATAACCTATCCATGGGAAAGACTATCGTTATAGCCAACCAGAAAGGCGGGGTGGGAAAGACGACAACAACCGTTAACCTCGCGGCATCCCTCGCCCTCGCTGAAAAAGACATTCTCGTCATAGACACGGACCCTCAGGGCAACCTAACGAGCGGCCTCGGCATAAACAGGGATGAATTACAAAAAAGCCTCTATGATATTTATACCGGAAGATTGCCGATCGAAGAGGTAATCATCGAGACGTCCGTGCCGCACCTCCATATCGTGCCTTCAAACATAGACCTGCTCGGCGTTGAAGTGGAGCTGGTACAGAGAGAGGCAAGGGAGCATATACTGGCAAATGAAATCGCAAAGGTTAAAGAAAGGTATCGATATATATTCATCGACTGCCCTCCGTCATTGGGACTCCTTACTTTAAACGGCCTTGTCGCTGCCGATTCCGTTATCGTGCCGGTGCAATGCGAATACTACTCCCTCGAAGGGCTCGGACTTTTATCGCGGACCCTTAAGCTCGTGCGTGGCTCTTTTAACCCTTCATTGGACATCGAGGGGATACTGCTTACGATGTTCGATCCCAGAAATACATTGGCCCATCAGGTTGCGGAAGAGGTAAGAAAATTCTTCAGGGAAAAGGTCTATCGCACCCTTATCCCGAGAAACGTTACTCTCGGAGAGGCCCCGAGCCACGGCAAGCCCGCAATCCTCTACGATGCCCGCTCAAAGGGCGCACAGAGCTATTTATCCTTAGCAAAGGAGATATTGAATGAAGGCAGCGTTAGGTAAGGGGCTCGAGTCCCTGCTCCCGGAAAAGGGCGAAGAAGTAATTAATATCGAGATAGAAAAGATCCTTCGCAATGAATACCAGCCGAGAAAGATATTTAAAGACGATGCATTAAAAGAGCTTTCGGCTTCTATTAAAGAAAAAGGCATTCTTCAGCCCGTAATCGTTCAAAGGGTCGGGGACGGCACGTTCAGGCTTATCGCGGGCGAGCGCAGATGGCGCGCCGCAACGCTTGCAGGCCTTAAAAAAATCCCCGCGCTTATCAAAAGCGTCTCCTCTCAGGATGCCGTAGAAATAGCCTTAATAGAAAATATCCAGCGCGAAGAACTGAATGCCGTGGAGACAGCCGAGGCATTCAACAGGCTCCTCAAGGAGTTTAATCTTACGCAGGAAAATCTTTCTCAAAGGGTCGGAAAGGACAGGGCGACCATAGCGAATTATTTGAGAATCCTGAAACTGCCGGATGAGATTAAGACCTTCATAAACAACGACAGCATATCCATAGGCCATGCAAAAGCATTGCTGACCCTCGAAAACAGGCAGAAGCAGATAGCAGTGGCAAAGGAGATCGTTAAAAAAGGCCTGAGCGTAAGAGAGGCTGAGGCCTTATGCAAACGGCTGTCCCAGCCGGCGAAACAGAAAAAGAAGACCGAAAAACTGCCCGAAGTGGCAGACCTCGAACACAAACTCACCCAGTCCCTCGGAACAAAGGTAAAAATACACCATAAGGACAAACAAGGAACTATAGAGATAGAGTATTATTCGCTCGACGAGCTGGACAGACTGCTTGAGATTATGATGAAGGGCTGATCCGCCTAATTACGCGCTATAAACTTTTCCCATCTTTTCAGTTTTTCATCAGGAACAGCCGCTGCAACAAAATTATTTGCGTCTTCCAGCCAGTTAAGCTTTTCTTCCGCTGAAAGCTTAGCGAATTCCTTTATTTTTTCTTTTGAAACACGAAAGGCAAACGAGTTTTCGGTTTCTCTATCGGGCATCGTTTTGTCCCTCCATTTTTCCAAGCTCATCTATGGCTTCTATATCGGCGATATCCTGCGGCCTTCCTGAAATTGTTTTCAGCATTTTCAGATGCGCTATGGATACAACCGGAATCGTAATATCTTTTGCCTTAATCCAGGCGATCTCTTTTTCTATATCGTCAAATTTGAGCGGTTCATTCACAAATACATCAATCTGGTTAATTTGCCGCTGCGGGTGATAAAAAGTTAATACTTTCATTCCCTTTTCTTCTATCCATTGCTTTCTCATTTCCGGGTCTATAAAATCCACGGCATTAACCGGAACTCTGGGCTTGAAACCCAATTCATTTATGCAGGTGATAAATTTTTCGAGATTATCTCTGCTTAATTCCATAATAATATCAAGATCGGCGGTAAATCGCACAATCCCGTGCAGCACGAGAGCTATGCCGCCGGCAACAGCGTATCTTACTTTCTTTTCGCCGAGCTTTTTAAAAACCTCTTCGTAGAACATAATTCTGCCCCTTGTTCAAATATAGCCTACTAACGCGCATTGTGTAAAAGAAGTCACAGAATTGCAATTAAATTTTTGGGTAATACGACTTGGTGGACATTTTTCAAAATAGAACCTCCCATTTTTATTCAATAATCGCTTCATAGTTCAATTACCCTAAAAGATTCCATCAAACTACGCATTTCGCGCCAAATTTCTGGTGAGTCTCCTGTTTCCGGCGAGTATGCAATTTCAACCAAGTAAAATGCTTTTTTGCTTTCAGTAAGGAGACCCCAACGATAAAAGTGTATATCCTTTCTCTTGCCGTTAATTTCAGCGTCTTCCATTAAGTAGGAGCCCCCGATGAGTATTGTTTTATTGTCAGCCCGTATCTGCTCAATAAATTGTCCCATATTAGAAGTAATAAGCATAAAAAATTGAGGCAGTAAGAATTTGAAAGGCAGCCCTTCTATATTTCTTTTATCAAAAACACTAACTGTAAATTCATTCTGAAAAACACCACTTATAATTTCACAGCAGTCTTCTCTATTGCCAACCCTGTTTATTTTTACAGGGATTCCATATACCATTCTAATCTGTGATCTATCAATAACCATACGGACTATTGATGCATATGGTTTATCTGATAAGTTCGATAAAAGAGTATTTAATTGTTCGCGATACTCCGGCCTAACAATTAAACCTTTCTCGTTATTTATTGCATCATTCCCAACGGATTCCTTTGGCTGAGACCAATTTTTATTATTCTGTGGACGTCTAAAAAAAAATCCTTTACTTGAATCTATGTAAAATTCTTTAAAATCAAGCTTAGAAACATCGTCGGTTGGAGCGCTTAACTTTGAAGCCTCTATGGCCATTTTTAAACCCATTATTTCAAGACGCAGTTTGCTGGAATTATAGGGTTTTGCAAAAATAAAAAACAAACCTATGACGATGACGATGAATAAAAATGTGACTAACAACGTACCCGTTTTATTTTTTGTCATTTATTTATTCCCTCCTCTCTATACCCTCCGTACTCAAAATGCATGCCTTACCTACTATCCCTTGCCTCTGATACGAACCATCGTTTCCTCTATAATCCACAAGTGCTGATTCAACGGCTCACGGTCAAGGACTGAAATGATTCGCTGAAAAATTTTTAAAATATGCTGCTTTGCCTGACTGCCGACCCTTAATACGATAATCCCGGAAAACTCTTGAGGTGGATAAGCCCTAATATCAGAAAAGTCGGTATCCAAAGTAATCAGGACGCGATTCTCCTTTTTGCAGACATCTATTAAAACTTCATCTTTCGTCCCTTTTAACTGTTGGTCGTTTACTGTTTTGGCGTCATGTCCGGCATTGAGAAGGATTTCTGAGATTTCAACAGGCAGGTTTTCATCTATCTTAAACTGCATTTTTATGCCGGCACTGGGATTAATCTTTCTCTGGATAATTCCGCGGCATAGGCGATTGCTGCTTTTATATCTTCGAGGGTCAGCGATGGGTAGCTTTTCAATATCTCTTCTTCGCCGGCGCCTTCTGCTAAGTTGTCCAAAATAACCGACACCATAATGCGCGAGCCTTTAATGCACGCCTTTCCATAACATACAAGCGGGTCTGTGGTTATTCTTTCTCTCCAGTTCATGCTTTATCTCCTGCCAATTAATAACAATTATACCACTTACTGCCCTTCATTCAAATGAAAAAGCTCGCGCTTTTCTTTGAGAGAAGCGCCTATGAACGCCTTGAACAACGGATGCGGCTCTATCGGCTTTGATTTGAATTCGGGATGGAACTGGCAGCCTAAAAACCACGGATGGTCTTTTAATTCCACTATCTCTGCCAGTTCGCCGTCCGGCGATATGCCGCTTATAATAAGCCCGTTAGAGGTGACGATATCTCTATATCTGTTGTTGAACTCATATCTGTGCCTGTGCCTTTCCGATATTTCCTTTGCTCCGTATGCGTTAAAGGCATGGGTTCCCTCTTTGAGGACGCACGGATAAGCGCCGAGCCTCATTGTGCCGCCCATCTGAGATTCCTTTGTTCTTTCTTCTATCCTGCCTGTCCTGTGGTTATACCATTTTTCCATAAGGTAAATAACCGGGTCTTTCACTTCAGGATCGAATTCGGTGCTATTGGCTTTAAGGCCGCATACGTTTCTGCTGAATTCGATAACCGCGGTCTGCATTCCGAGGCATATGCCGAAATAAGGTATTTTCTTTTCCCGCGCATATCTGATGGCATCTATCTTCCCCTCTATTCCCCTTGTTCCAAAGCCTCCGGGGACGAGTATCCCGTCCACCTCCGATAAAAAGATTTCCGCTCCTTTTTTCTCTATTTCCTCGGAATCTATCCACTGAAGATGTACACGCGCGTTGTTTGCCGCCCCTCCATGAATCAATGCCTCCGAGAGGCTTTTATAGGCATCCTTGAGGCCGACATATTTGCCTACAATGGCTATGGTAGTGTCGAATTTCGGCTGCTTTATCCTATGCGCGACCTCCGCCCAAATCGACAATTCCGGCTCCGGACGATTAAGGGAAAGTTTTCTCTCCAAAAGCTTGTCCATGCCTTCCGCCTTGAAGCAGACCGGAACTTCATAAACGGTCTCTACATCTATGGCAGCGATAACGGCGTCGGAATCCACATTACAGTGAAGCGCTATCTTTCTCTTTACATCCGCGGAAAGCGGCATTTCAGACCTGCAGATAAGGATGTCCGGCTGGATACCTATTGCCCTCAGTTCTTTAACGCTGTGCTGTGTAGGCTTGCTCTTCAGTTCCCCTGCCGCCCTGATGTAGGGGACAAGGGTCAGATGCATATAAAGCACGTTTTCCCTGCCCACGTCGTACCTGAACTGTCTTATCGCCTCGAGGAACGGCAGGCTCTCGATATCGCCTACTGTGCCTCCTATCTCGACTATCGCTATATCGTATTCGTCAGTTGCCGCCGCCTTTATGGCGCTCTTTATCTCGTCCGTTATATGCGGAACGACCTGAACCGTGTCTCCAAGATAATCTCCCCTTCTTTCTTTTGTTATCACATTGTTATAGATCTTGCCTGTTGTAAAATTATTGAAAGCACCTGACCTTACATGGGTAAATCTCTCGTAATGCCCAAGATCGAGATCCGTCTCGCATCCGTCGTCGGTCACGAAAACCTCTCCGTGTTCGAAGGGACTCAATGTTCCTGGATCTACATTGATGTATGGGTCGAGCTTCTGCATCGTGACCCTTAATCCCTTTGCCTCAAGGAGCGCCCCTGTTGCCGCAGCAGCGATCCCTTTTCCCAATGCCGATACGACTCCGCCGGTTACAAAGATATATTTAGGCATTTCTCTACCCTCTCTAAATCCGTTGGTGTGTCTACTCCGATAGTTTCAAACCCCGTTTCTTTAACCTTTATTTTAAAGCCGTTTTCCAATGCCCTCAACTGCTCCAGTTTTTCTATTCCTTCGAGCCTTGTTGAAGGCAAGGTCGACAGCCTTAATAAAACATCTTTTCTGTAAGCGTAAATGCCGATGTGCTTGAAGTAGAAGTTCGGAGTTAACTCTTGACTGTCTCTATGATACGGTATGGGAGAACGCGAGAAATAAAGGGCAAAGCCCTCTTCGTCGAATACCACCTTTACGACATTAGGGTCCGTTATTTCCTCCGCATCCTCTATTTTCTTTGCGAGAGTGCCTATGGAAGCCCTTTCATCCTCCATCAGCTTTATTACATCCTCTATCATCTCCGGCTGAATCATCGGCTCATCGCCCTGCACGTTGACGATTATATCCCTATCCTGTATCCCGTATCCCGTGTTCTCAAGTATCTTTACCGCCTCCGCGATCCTGTCGGTGCCGGACTGATGCCCCTCGGAGGTCATTATCGCCTTCCCGCCGCAGCCTTCCACCGCGTCATAAATAAGCTTATTGTCTGTTGCCACAAAGACTTCCAGCGCCGACTTTGCCTGCTTAGACCTTTCATAAACATGGATGATCAAGGGTTTTCCTGAGAGGGGGCAGAGGGGTTTTCCCGGGAAACGGGTGGATGCATAACGCGCCGGAATAATAATAATAGCGGGCATAACTTTTTTTATGATAACATAAACGGCGACAATAGCAAATACGTTTTAAACATTATGAACAAACTTAAGACAAAATTCAACCGTTTTTACGGGCCCGCGATTCTGTCGGGGCTGCTCCTGTTTTTATCTTTTCCCAAAATAGATCTTTATCCCCTTGCGTGGGTCGCCCTTGTTCCTTTGCTTGTCTATCTTTACGGCAAGGATAAAAAGACCGCCTTTAAAGCCGGCCTTTTCTTCGGCATCGTATATTTTTTCGGCACTACTTACTGGATCTACCACTCTATAAACAAATACGGCTCCATACCTTTTGTTCCGAGCATCCTCTTGGTTTTATTGTTATGCCTTTATTTGAGCCTGTATCCGGCGTTATTTTCATTTTTATACGCGGCGCATATAAAAAAATCCGACCTGCCTATTATGTTTGTAGCGCCTGTCTTTTGGACTGTTCTTGAGTTTGTCCGTTCCTATGCAATGACCGGTTTCCCGTGGTCGAGCCTCGGATACAGCCAGTATAAATTTTTACCCGCAATACAGATAGCCGATATAACTGGAATCTACGGCATCTCCTTCCTTATGGTTGCAGTGAACGGCGCCATTGCTGACATCCTGCTCCTTAAGCAGCGGAAGACCGAGCGTCCTCTTTATTCGCTCATTCCCACGCTCGGCAGCTTTATTATTCTTTCCGTTGTACTTATAGCGACCTTTTCCTACGGTTTCTACAGACTTTACCAGCAAAGGGCCGGGCTTAATATAAAGGCAGCCATTATTCAGGGCAACATCGAACAGGACAAGAAATGGGAGCCGTCTTACCAGAATGCCGTTATAGGCGCCTATAAAGAATTATCCGTTGCCGCTGCTGTGGAAAAGCCTGATATTATTATATGGCCGGAGACCGCAGCGCCGTTCCTTTTCGGAAAGGACAAAGCGCTCACCGATGACCTAATTGCCTTTCAGAGGCAGTTGAATACATACCTGCTTTTCGGGAGCGTTCTGACAAAAGAGCGGTCGGAGTCAAAAACTACCGCCCAAAAATTGACCAACAGCGCCGTACTCCTCGACAGAGATGGAAACGTCTCGTATATTTATGATAAAATACATCTTGTTCCCTTCGGAGAGTATGTTCCTTTGCGAAAATTCTTATTCTTTATCGACAAGCTTGTTGTCGGAGTAGGGGATTACGTTCCCGGGGATAGTTATATAAGGGCAGTAACTCCATTTGGAAGCTTCGGCACGCTCATCTGTTACGAAATAATTTTCCCCGGCCTTGCAAGGAAATTTTATACAAAGGGAGGGGATTTTATACTAACCATAACCAACGATGCGTGGTTTGGGAAAACGCACGGCCCGTATCAGCACTTCAGCATGGCTGTATTCAGGGCTATAGAGAACAGAAAGCCTGTCATAAGGGCCGCGAATTCAGGCATTTCTGGATTTATCGACAGTAGTGGAAGAGTTCTATCTCAAACCGAACTCTTTAAAAGAACGTTCTTGGTCGGGGATGTAAGAACAGATAAAACCCTGACTGCATATACGAAGTATGGGGATATATTTTCGTATCTCTGCATTGTTTGTTCGCTGTTGTTATTGCTTAAAAAAAGGCCGTAGGAGGAAAAGGGCATGTTGTTGCAGTCTGAGCTTAAAGAATACATGGCGGAATTAAAAGAAAAGACGTTATCATTAAGAGGTTATCTTTGATGTAGACAGGCTCAAATCAGAACTGTCGTCTATAGAAAAATATCTATCTTCCGAAGACGTATGGTCGTCTCCGGACAGGCTTAAAAATTTGCAGAAGCAAAAGGCCGATATAGAAGAGACCGTCCGGCCTATAGAGACCGTTTTCCGGCAACTGCTTTATCTCGAAGATTCTCTAAGCATATTAAACGAAGAAGAGGGTGAGATATTCTTTGAAGAGATAAAAAAAGAAGCGGATGAACTGAAAAAATCTCTTGAAATCATAGAATTAAAACTTCTTCTTTCCGGGGATGTAGATAAGAATAACGCCATCGTCACCATACATCCGGGAGCCGGTGGAATAGAGAGCCAGGATTGGGCGCAGAT
>JACREW010000192.1 GCA_016212685.1 Nitrospirota bacterium | reverse complement strand
CTTAATGTCGTTTCCATCCACATTCCGCCCCTTTCCGAAAGGAAGGACGATATACCTCTTTTAAGTTATTACTTTTTGAAAAAATATACCGCCCTCATGAAGAAAAATATTACGGAAATATCTCAGGACGTGATAGGGCTGTTGATGAATTACGACTTTCCGGGAAATGTGAGGGAGCTTGAGAATATTATAGAGAGGGGCGTCGCCCTCTCAAACGGCAATGCCATAGAAACAGGCCACCTGCCGGAAGACCTGCGCGAATTAAGCATAAGGACGTTCAGGAAAAAAGAAGGCAAAATACCTTCGCTCGAAGAACAGGAGACGGCTTACATAAAATGGGTATTAAGCGAGGCCGGAGGCAATAAGAGCCTCGCAGCGCAAATACTCGGCATAGACAGGGTATCGCTGTGGAGAAAATTAAAAAGGTATGGTATGGAAGACAACTGACGGCGGTCAGGTTTTAGTATACAAACGATATTTCTACCCGCCTGTTCTCCTCCACTGCCTTCTGTGAAAAAATCGGCTTGGCATCTCCTGCCCCTATAGCCTCTGCTGATATTTTTGTTCAATTCATTCTCGGCAAGCTTAATATAATGCTGAGCCTTCAGAATATCCTCGGCGGACTTGCTCTCGGGCTGTGGGGAGTTGGAAGATCTACGGTAGACATAGATATCCTTGTTAGTAGAGACGATACGGGCAAGGTTGACAACATCATGACCGGACTCGGATATGAATGCAGATTAAGGAGCGAAAACGCATCTCAGTATCTCTCGCCGCTGAAAGTCTTCGGAGAAGTGGACTTTTTGCATGCATTCAGGGAAGCGAGTCTGGAAATGCTTAAGAATGCCGAAGAAAAAACGGCCTTTAACAATACATTGAAAATTAAGGTGGTAAGGCCGGAGGATAAAGCGGCAAAAGAATTGCTGGAACTCTCAAAATCGGATTCCCTGAAAAAGGATATGCAAACCGTAGCCTTGCAAAGACACAATCCTTTTTTCAAAGACGGCAAACCGGATATAGACGCCTACATAGAATTCGTTTTCGTGGGACACGGGGACTGTCCCTATTCTACGACTGTCCCTATTCTACGACTTCGTCCGTAAATAGGGACAGTCCCCTCCGATTTCCTTAAGGCTTTGTTTTCCCTTCTATAGCCTTAAGTATTCCGTTGAGTAATGCCGTCGGTGTGGGTGGACAGCCCTTAATATAGGCGTCCACAGGGATAACCTTATCAATTCCGCCCAACGATGCATAGCTCTCGCCGAAGACCCCGCCATTACAGCCGCAATTTCCCACCGCTACTACGAGTTTAGGGGTCGGCGTGGCTTCATATGTCCTTTTTAAGGCTATCTCCATGTTCCGCGATACGGGGCCTGTAACCAGAAGCATATCGGCAAACCTCGGAGAGGCGGTAAAATGGATGCCGTAACGTTCGCAATTATAGATAGAGTTATTCAGGGCGTGTATCTCAAGCTCGCAGCCGTTACACGAGCCGGCATCCACCTGCCTGATGGTGAGACTGCCTCGAAAGAGCTTTTTCACGGCTTCTTCAAGCCTGTCTCCGACGATTTCGATATGTTCGTCTTCAGGCGTTAAGACATCTTCCGTGATAACGCCGGTGCGGAATATCTGACGAAGTATTCTTATCATGTCGGCAGGCCTCCGTCACAACATCTCAACATAGAGGGCAGGTATGATTCAATGACTTTGCCGGCAGAACTTTTAGAAGACATTCTCTTATACCCGTCATTCGCATCGGTGGCACCTATTTGAGTGAAAGATAAAATATCTTTGTTGTAAATATGCGACAACACTTGCAAAGGCGTTGAAGCAGACATGACCTCTATGCTGCTACGGGATATTATCATAAGTCATGCCCCGAATAGGATTGGTTAAAACTTTTATTGCATAGTGGAAAGTCCGGGACTATATTCCCCTGAATCGCCTGTTCGAGCCCGATCCAGTTGACGCTGGAGGGGTCTCTGACCATGCAGCGGTTTATTTCACCGTTCGGCCCTGCCTGAAGCCAATAGATTATTTCGCCGCGCCAGCCCTCCACTGCCGAAAAACCGGCCGTATCCGGAGCAGGTTTATTAATAGGCGCGGATATATTGCCTTCAGGAATGTTTTCAAGGATAAAGCGGATAATGCGGATCGACTCGCGTATTTCCTCGACCCTTACCCATACCCGCGCGTGGACGTCTCCTGAAATAAGCACAGGAACATTTATTTCAAGCCTGTCATAAGGCGGGAAGGGATTAAACAACCTGCAATCCACATTTATACCGCTCGCCCTTGCTGTAATGCCCACGGCGCATAACTGCCGTGCCTGTTCCGGAGCAAGCCTGCCGGTATCTCTTACCCTGTCTTCGAGGGAGGAACTCTCATCGTAGATAACTACGAGCCTTTCAAAATCTGCCGCAATACGGTCAAGCTCCGCTGAGATTTCTTTCTTTCCCTGTTCGTCCATATCGACTGTCGCACCTCCCGGCATTACCCTGTCCATAATGAAGCGATGGCCGAAGAGCCTGTAGTTAGTGCGGAGCATTATCTCTTTGAGATAGGAAAGCTGATAGAGCATAAAGGCAAAGGCCGCATCGTTGCAGATAGCGCCTAAATCGCCTAAGTGGTTTGCAATGCGCTCGCGTTCGAGAAATAACGCCCTGAGCCAATATGCCCGTTCAGGAACAACGCAATGCGTCATAGACTCAACCGCCATCGAATAGGCAATGCTGTGGGCCACGGTCGTATCTCCCGAAACACGCGCAGCGAGTTTTACGCCGTCCTTCCATGACAATGATTCAAAGCGTTTTTCTATGCCCTTATGCACATATCCGAGCCGTTCTTCGAGATTGATAACCATTTCTCCTACCGCCTGAAAACGGAAATGCCCCGGCTCTATAATCCCTGCGTGGACAGGTCCTACCGGTATCTCATACACGCCTTCTCCATCCGCTTTTATCCACTCATAGTCTCCTTTGATATACGGCAGGGGCTTTGAGGAATCGAAATTTTTGCGCAATGGATAAGCATCTTCAGGCCAGTCTTCAAACTTTATCCACGGCCTCAAGTCCGGATGTCCGACAGGCATAATCCCCATAAGGCTGTGAATCTGCCGTTCAAAACGATAGGCAGGCAGATATTTTTTTGTAATGCTCGGAAATGCCGGGTCATCCATAGTTGTAATCGTCTTTACTATTAAATATTCTTCTCTCCACCTGTAACACGCGAAAATACCGAACCACGGCGTTTCTTCAGTCGCCCATTCCGCTGCCAAAAAGGCATAAGACTTTTTCATCGCCTTTGCCGCTTCCGTAAATTTGTCTTTCGGCACGGTACAAAACGCCACGGATGTCGGGCGCTGGTAATCGTCCCTGAATTTCGCGTCGGCCCCGAGAGCCGATATTATCGCATCCTTAAGCATGCTCATCTCAATATCTCCACTGCCTTATGGAACCATTGATTAAGAAAATCGGGCATATAAATTCCGATTAACAAGACCAGCGCCATATGCACAAGCACCGGCAAATGAGCGGCCTTCAATGGCCTTTGATAGGAAGGCGCATCACCTGACACCATGAACTGCACCTTTCGCAAAATGGCGGCAAACGCCACGCCGAGGCCCAAAAGCAGAAACGGCGTCATCAGCGGCGCATCCTTCATTGTAGCGGTCAGTATAAGAAACTCGCTGGTAAAAATACCGAAAGGCGGCATCCCGATAATAGCCATAGCGCCGAGCATAAAACCCCAGCCTACAAGGGGATTCCCTTTTATAAGCCCTCTGATTCTATCCATCTCCTGCGTCCGGTGCATCTGCGAGGCGTGTCCCACGGTAAAGAATATCGAAGACTTTGCAAGGCTGTGAACCAGCATGTGCAGAAGCGCTCCGAATGTGGCTATGGGGCCGCCAAGCCCGAACGCGAAGGTCGCTATTCCCATATGCTCTATGGATGAATACGAAAACATGCGCTTTATATCCTTCTGCCTGAGCAGCGAAAACGCCGCGACGATTATCGAGATAATGCCGAACCACATCATTATATCTCCCGCCCTGTGCGAGTGCGTAGAGCCGTCAACAAGGGTTTTGCACCTGACCAGCGCATAGAGCGCTATATTGAGCAGAAGCCCGGAAAGCACTGCCGATATAGGCGTAGGTCCTTCGCTGTGGGCGTCGGGCAGCCAGTTGTGGAGCGGCACAAGCCCGACCTTCGTCCCGTATCCGACCATCAGAAAGACAAAGGCAAGAGATAAGACGGTAGGCTCGAGTTTGTCGCTCACCTGGCTCAGGTTCGTCCACAAAAGGGCGTCTCCCCCCTCTCCGAGCACTCTTTCCGCGGCGAAGTAAAGAAGCACTGTCCCGAAAAGAGCCTGGGCAATTCCGACGCCGCAGAGTATAAAATATTTCCATGCAGCCTCAATCGCGGTTGGAGTGCGGTAAAGAGAAACCAAAAGCACAGTCGAAAGGGTCGCAAGCTCCATGGCTATCCATAGAATGCCGATATTGTTTGTCAGAAGACACAGAAGCATCGCAAAGATAAAAAGCTGGAACATGGCATGATAAAATCTCATGCCCACATGCCCGACCCTGCCGTGTTCGCGTTCCCTTCGCATATATCTCCTGCTGAAAATCGCCGTAGTCATGGAGACAAAGGCGGTAAGAACAGCGAGATAGACATTGAACGCGTCAACAAAGAAAAACTTCCCGCCCGCCGTCATAGGGCCTTGCTCGTATACCCGAAGCGCCAGAGCGACTCCTGCGGCGAAAGTGGCGGCTGAACCGGCAATATTCACTTCCGGCGCAAGTCTCCTGTCGCCGACAAAAGCAAGGACGACTGCGGCAAAGAGAGGAACCCCGAGCAAAATCAGCAGGATCATTCAGTCTCCCTCCTTCAGACGCGTCATCTGTTCGACATCGAGGCTGTCAAAGGTAGTATGTATATGAAAGAAAAATATGCCGAATATAAATGCCGCTATCAGTATATCAAGCGCCACGCCCAATTCCACCACCAAAGGCATGCCGTATGTCGCGCTTGTAGCCGCAAAAAAAAGTCCGTTTTCCATAGCGAGGAAACCTATGATCTGCGTAACGGCATGTTTCCTCGTAATCATCATAAGCAGCCCTATCATTACCGTGGCAAGGGCGACCGCAATAGTTGAGCGTGTTATGAGCCGCGAGAGCTCGGTCACTGGCGCTGTCAGGTAATACGAAAATATAACGAGCGCTATGCCGATAAGCATGGTTGCCGGAATATTCACCAGCGTTTCCGCCTCTTTTCGTATCTTAAGCTTCACTACGAGGGTATGGAGGATATAGGGCAGGAGTATCACCTTCAGGGAAAGGGTCAGGATAGAGGAAATGTAAAGGTGATGCCTGCCTGCCGCATAAGCAACGATAGCGATATTGACGGAGAGGAAAAAACCCTGCCACGCAAATAGATGTATAAGGCTGTATATCCTCTTCTGCGTCAGCATGCCGAATGCTCCCAGGAGCACGAATGCCGCCAGAAAATCGTTTATCTGAGATGCCGTCTGCAAATCCATAATTACTCCAGAATAAAAAATGAGAGCATTCCGAGTGTCGCCATTAAAAACGCTCCGCCCAAAAATTCGGTCAACCGGAACAGCCGCATCTTTGCAAGACCAGTCTCTATCAATACGAGCACGACTCCGGCTGCTCCGAGCTTCATAATCAAAAAGACCAAAGCCTTAGGGATACCGGCAATATTATCGGTTGCGGCAATGCCTAACGGGAAAAAGAGGGCGCTTCCTATAGCCATAAAAAGGAATAATTTCATCATGCCTGCCCACTCTATAAGGGCTAAATGCCTGCCTGAATATTCCAGTATCATCGCCTCATGCAGCATTGTCAATTCAAGATGCGTAGCCGGGTTATCCACCGGTATCCTGCCGTTTTCGGCAATAGCGATGAGGACAAAGGCTAAGAAAGCAAAGGCGAGAGACGGCTTTGCTATAAAGCCCGAGCTTGAAATCACCTCGGCTATGCGCGTAAGAGATGTCGATTTGCACAAAAGCGATACGGTAAATATCGCCATGAGCATCGCAGGCTCGGCAAGCGACGCGACCATCATCTCGCGGCTCGATCCCATGCCGCCGAATGCTGTTCCGATATCCATTCCTGCCAGAGCGGTAAAAAACCTGGCAATGCCGAAGAGCCCCACCAGCACGATAACATCCGCCGTCAGCGAAAGCGGCAGATCTGTGGAAAGCATAGGGACAACGGCTCCGGCTATAATTACTGTGCCGAAAACGAGATACGGGGTAAAGCGGAATATCCACGAAGCGTTTTCAGCAAGCACAATATCCTTAGAGAACAGCTTTGCCAGATCACGATACGGCTGAAGCAGTCCCGGTGAAGTGCGTCCCTGAAGCCGGCACTTCAGCATCTTTACCCATCCTGCAAACAGAGGGGCAAGCCCTATAAGGACGATAACCTGCAATATCTCCACAATAATTCCTTCCATCTTCAGCTACTCCTAACTCCCCCTATACCCCCTCTTAACCTAAGAGGGGGCGCGGGGGAGTTATTATTTTCATAATGACTTAACCAATAAAAGTACAATAATCGTCAAAAATGAATAAATGAGATACGTCTGTATGCGTCCTTGCTGAAGCCTTCCGACCTTGCGCGCCACCCAGAAGATTGCTGTGGTAAAAGGCCTGTATATCCAAAACCAGAAGCGGTCCCTGACCCTGAGCAAATAATGCAATCTCTTCGGGAAGGCCGGATGAGGCGCCTTCGTTATCTGCGCATTCTCTTTTATCAAAAATAAAAAACCGAATATCCTGCGGATAGGCATCGAGAAGGAGATAGCATTATACTGCATTCGCGGGGTGAGCTTCTCGAAACCGCAATCCCATATCGGCCCGCGGCGTATCTTGCCCGGATTGACATGGAGAACTACATAGACAACCGCATACACGGCAAGAATACCCATAAATACGGTAATCCCCGAATAGGAAGCCCTTTCAGGCGATATGGGGGTCAGCCACACCCAGCCCCCTGCGGCTGCGGAAGAGCTTAACCGCGCCCCTGCCATCTGTTCCATAAGTATATCCGTCCACCCGATAAATACTGAGGGCAGAATGCCGAGGGCAAGACAGGCAACCGCTGCCAGTATCATGCCCAACCGCATATGCCAGTCAACTTCATGCACATGGATGTCGCGTGATCCTCTCCAGTGGCCGAGGAAGGTAACGCCAAAGACCTTTACAAACGCAACGGCAACCAGCGCTGCGGTAAGCGCGAGCAGCGCCGCGGCCATAGGCATAAGGAGTTTCATCATCTGGTTCGGCAAAGACGGCGAAAGAAGAAACGCCTGAAAGGCGAGCCATTCCGATACAAAACCGTTAAAAGGCGGCAG
>JACREW010000190.1 GCA_016212685.1 Nitrospirota bacterium | reverse complement strand
TGACATGATTGAAAGTCTATCGTTTATGTTGAATGATAAAACAAGCGCATTTAGAGCCGGGCATCTAATACATATCTATCAACACCTCGAAGCATTTCAAAAAACATATCCGGATTATCTGAGCATAGAGATTGCCGATTTTAACGGCAATGCCATTGTCTCTACAGCGCATCACCCGCACGGCTCAGGAAAGCACACTCATAAAGATGCGCACAAAGAGGGGATTAATAGATATATCGATATTATAAAGCAGGGAGAAGCGGTTGTAATGCAGGAGTATCTGGACTCGAAGGAAAGACATCTGGATATCGCCCTGGGAATAAAAGATAGGTCGGGGAATATCAAGGCGGTTATCGTAAGCAGCATACTTTTAAATAATACCCTCTTCCCTATTTTTAACGATTATACCGGCCTCGGGCATACCGGAGAGACCCTCCTTATAAGATTGTCAGGCGATAGTATAACTTATATCAACCCCACAAGATACCCGCTCAGAAAAAAAGCAGTGGACGTTTCTTACTGCAAAGATTACTTCAAGTTGTGCATGAATGCAGTGTCAGGCAACGAAGGGATTGGCGAGGGGTTTGATTACAGGGAGAGAAAAATCATCGGCGCATACAGGTATATTCCTGCGCTCGGTTGGGGCCTTGTTACCAAGATCGATATCGATGAGGCATTCAAAGAAATAACGGCATTAAGGAAAAGGATTTTTGTGCTTGGCGCATTGATACTTGCTATAACCCTTGCAGTCAGCTACTTTGTTGTAAGCATGTTCATATCGCCGGTTGTCAGCCTCACTCAAAAGACAAAGGCAATAGCATCCGGAGATTACTCAATCAGGATAAAATCCAAAAGAAAAGACGAAATAGGAAATCTCGAAAGGGATTTTAATGATATGGTGGAGACCTTGAACAATACGAGGACAGAGATTGAAAGCAAGCAGAGAGAGCTTGAAGAAGTCAATTATGAGCTCGAAAGGAAGGTGCAGGAGAGGACAAAAGAATTGTCGGATGCCAATGCCATCCTGACACAGGCATTAGAGGATGTCCGCAAGCTTTCTTATGCAGTGGAACAGAGCCCTGTATCTATAGTAATTACCGACACAAAGGGCAATATTACATATGTAAACCGGCAGTTCTGCAAAATAAGCGGCTATAGTTTTGAAGAACTTATGGGCAAAAATCCGGGCATTCTGAAATCAGGCGAAACTCCGCCTGAGGAATATAAAAGATTGTGGCAGACAATCACATCAGGCGGCATGTGGACAGGCGTATTACACAACAAAAAGAAAAACGGGGAACTATTCTGGGAATCCGAAATAATATCGCCCATCACTAACAATGAAGGGGTTATCACCAATTTTATCGGCATCAAGGAGGATATTACAGAAAAGAAGAGACTGGAAGAGATGCTCTTTCATTCCCAAAAGATGGAGGCCATAGGCCAGCTTGCGGGAGGAATAGCCCATGACTTCAACAATATACTTACCGCAATAATAGGATTCGGCGGCCTCATGCAGATGAACATAAAGGAAGACGACCCGAATAAAACCCATCTCAAAGAGATACTCACCGCGGCTGAAAGGGCAACGCATCTCACGCACGGACTGTTAGCGTTCAGCAGAAAGCAGATAATAAATCCCAAAGCGGTAAATATCAATGCGATTATAAGGAACATGGAAAAGCTTCTCAAGAGAATTATAACTGAAGATATAGCGCTGAAGACAGCGCTTGCAGACAGGGACATAAATATAATGGCCGATGCGGGACAGATAGAGCAGGTGCTTATGAACCTTACCACCAACGCGAGGGACGCAATGCCGCATGGGGGCATTTTAACCATAAGCGCCGAACTTGTAAGACTGGATGATGCATTTATAAAGACACATGGTTACGGCGAACCGAGGGAATATGCCCTCATATCGGTATCGGATACGGGAATGGGAATGGATGAAGAAACGAAAAACAGGATATTCGAGCCTTTCTTCACGACAAAGGACTTCGGAAAAGGCACCGGCCTCGGCCTTGCAATCGTCTACGGAATCATCAAGCGGCACAACGGTTATATCAACTGCTACAGCGAGCAGGACAAAGGCACCACATTCAGGATATACCTGCCTGTAATAAGCTCCGGACTCGCAGAGATCGGAGCGACAACCGCAGCCAAACCCAAAGGGGGAACCGAGACGGTGCTCGTGGCGGATGATGATACATCCATTAGGATGTTGATTAAAGAAGTGCTTCAGGGATTCGGGTATACGGTAATCGAGGATGCGGACGGCAGCGAGGCGGTGTCCCGGTTTGCCGAAAATAAGGATGCCGTACGGCTTCTCCTGTTGGATGTAGTTATGCCGCGAAAAAACGGGAGAGAAGCATACGAGGAGATACGGGCCGTGATGCCCGATGTTAAAGTGATCTTTATGAGCGGTTATACCGCCGATATCATGCACGAGAAAGGAATTATCGAAGAAGGCATAAACTTCATATCAAAACCGGTTTCCCCGCAGGCCATGCTGAAAACGGTGCGCGAGGCGCTGGACAGGTGAGTGATAAATATTACGGTTCTATACTCGTGGTGGATGACGACGCCGGTGTGCTTAATTTCACATCGCTGCTTCTGGAAAAACACGGATATTCCGTGATACCCTGCGGCAGTTCGATGGATGCGATGGACGCGATGCGGGATAAAAAGATCGATGTAGTGCTAACCGATATAGTAATGCCGGAAATGTCGGGCATCGAACTGCTCGAAAATGTCCACACGACCGATCCGGACATACCCGTAATCCTGATGACGGGATACGCGGATATGGACAAGGCGCTCGAGGCCATAAAAAAAGGGGCATTCGATTTTATAACAAAGCCTTACAAAGCCGATTATCTTGTCTATTCCATAGAAAAAGCCGTTAACTACCACCGGCTTATAAAGATGGAAAAAGATTACAAGAACACGCTGGAAGAATTGAATCGGGAACTGGAGACGTTGATAGCCGAGCGGGCGATGAACGTAATGGCATTGACCGTAGCCGATAGGGTGAGGAATCCGGCCACCACCATCGGATGGATAGGCAGGCGCATGCTCGAAAAAGAAGACGTGCCGGAAAGACTAAAGGAGGGGCTCGCTATTATCTTAGGCGAGGCGGCGAAATTAGAGACTATTGTAAGAGACTTCCACGCCTTCCTGAAAGACAAGGAATCCATGTTCAGATATGAGGACATAAACAGTGTATTGAAAGACATTATTCCGCTCATAGACAGAGAGGCGACCGTCAAGGACGTGAAAATAGCCGCCGAAATTTCGGAACAGCCGCTGAAAATAAACATGGAAAAAAACCTTTTAAAAACGGCGTTTCTCCATCTGATGCGAAACGCCGTGGAGGCGACGCCGTCAGGATGTGCGATAACGATTAGAACATCTCAGGACCCCGGCAGCGCGATATTCGAAATCTCGGATACCGGGCACGGCATCCCGAAAGAGGACATCGAGCGGATATTCGATCCGTTTTTCAGCACAAAGAAGCACAGGTTCGGCATGGGGCTGTCTCTCGTAAAGCAGATAGTATCCGCGCATATGGGAGAGATAGACGTGCAAAGCGAAACGGACAAAGGGACAACCTTCAGGCTTATATTCCCCCTCAGGTGGACCGAAAAAACCTCCGAACACGGCGCGCTCGCGGGTTAATCCGAAGTGAAACTCAACATAGTAGAGAGATTTATAACCAACAACCCTGCAAGGGCATTAATCCAGAGGCATATCGAAGGGCAGATGCTGAGAAAGATGGCGCGAAGCGGAAAATACCCTCTGTGCCTCGAAATCGGCTGCGGACGCGGCATAGGCGCAGAGGTAATCGTCGAACAGTTCGGCGCGGAAAGGGTTATTGCGACTGATGTAGACCCCGACCAGATAGAAAGGGCAAAGAAGAGCCTTAAATCTGAATTAAAGGATAAGATTG
>JACREW010000010.1 GCA_016212685.1 Nitrospirota bacterium | reverse complement strand
GATACAGACGATGATTGAGTGGACAGGATATATAAAGATTTTCACCACCCTGCTGGCGATAGTAAACCCGCTCGGCGTAATCCCCATTTTTGTGAGCCTTACAGGCGATTTGACGGACTATGAGCGCAGGCATATCGCCCGCGCTACAAGCATAACGGTTGCCGTTGTGCTGATTACATCCACCTTGATAGGAAAGCCGCTCCTGAACATTTTCGGCGTCAGCATAGCGTCGTTCAAAGTCGGAGGCGGAATTCTTTTAATGCTGATGGCAATCGCCATGATGCAGGCCAAGCACACGGAAGGCAAGCAGACGCCGGAAGAGGCTGAAGAAGCGGAAGAGAAGGAGAGCATTGCCGTAGTGCCGATCGGCATGCCTTTATTGGCAGGGCCCGGCGCTATATCTACGGTGATAATCTACGCGGATGCGTCGTCTCAGCCTGCGCATATAGGCTTGATCATTGCCGGCAGTCTGATGGTAGCTCTATTGACATGGGGCTCTCTGAATATCGCCGGCCCCGTCAGCAAAATGCTGAGCAAGACCGGGATAAATATTGTAATCCGTCTAATGGGATTGCTGTTGGCCGCCATTGCCGCAGAATTCATTGCAGGCGGGCTGCTTCAACTGCTGCCGGGACTGGCAGTATAGAAAGGGATAACCGACTGGAGGCCGATGTATGGACGGTACGAGACGTTCCGATATAAGACCGGGGCTGCGTGTTTCGATCGTATTGAAGAAAGATCAAAAGACCGGGAAATTGACGGAAGGGGTTGTAAAAGATATTTTAACCAATTCGCCTTTGCACCCGCACGGGATTAAAGTCCGCCTGGAAAGCGGAGATGTCGGACGGGTAAAGAAGATATAAGGAGATATGAGAAAGCCGTTACGCAATAGAATAAGCGTTTCGCCGTATATCACGCCTGAAGGGCAGAGACAATTGAGCGAAGAGCTATCGTATCTGTGGAAGGTTAAACGTCCACAGGTTACGCAGGCTGTTGCAGAGGCTGCCGCTATGGGAGATCGTTCGGAGAACGCGGAGTATATTTACGGCAAAAAGCAGTTAAGGCAGATCGATTCCCGCGTTCGTTTTCTCACAAGGAGATTGAGCGAGTTGATTGTAGTGAACAGGACGCCTGACGATGCTTCAAAGGTATTTTTCGGCGCATGGGTTGAGGTTGAGGACAGCGACGGTAACGTGCGTCGATATCGCATTGTCGGTCCCGATGAATTCGATCCTGAGAAGGGTTTTATCAGCATCGATTCGCCTATGGCTAAAGCATTGCTGCGCAGGACAGAAGGCGATGAGGTTATTGTGAAAAAGCCTAACGGCACCGCTGTTTTTGTTGTGACATCCATCCATTATTAATTTAAAATAAATACTATGCGGTATTCACTATTTTATAGCTAAAATTTATCTTTGCAACTCCCTCAAGAGTCGCCTTTACCGAGCAGTATTTCTCCATTGAAAGCTCCACAGCCCTTTTTACCGCATCTTCGGATAAATCCTTACCGCTGACTGTGAATTCTATCTCTATCTCGGTGAATTTCTTAGGGTAGGTATCGGACTTTTCGCCTTTTACGTTAATATCTATGCCTTTTAACTGTTGTTTCTTTTTTTGAAGGATGGATGCCACATCCATGCCGGAGCATCCTCCGATGCCGATTAATAGCAGTTCCATAGGCCTCATGCCCGTATCCTTGCCGCCGACCTCCGCGTCTCCGTCCATCACGATAGCGTGGCCTGTCCCCGACTCGCCCACAAATTGAAGACCATCAACCCATTTAACTTTTGCGTTAAGCATAACCCCTCCTATAACGAAATTAATTTTACAAAAAGACAGAGAATGGTGTTGTAGCGGCTTCGGCAGCCCATAGCGTAACATGGATGTTTAAGCGGGCTGGCGTAGCCTCGGAGAAAGGCTTGGATGCCTTTCGAGAATGAGCGAAAATACTGTTTCCTGTCTTTTTTATCATCTACGGATTTGTTAATTGAAGCCTTTGTATTGCTGTTGCCTTGCCGCTTTTTTCGTCTATCTCTATAACCACACCGGAGAATATTCCCTTGCCTCCGGCAACGTCGTATTTCCTCGGCATGTGCGAGAGGAACCTCTCGACTATCTGCTCTTTTTCAATACCGATAACCGAGTCATGAGGCCCTGTCATGCCTGCGTCGGTAATATATGCAGTTCCCCCGGGCAGTATTTTTTCGTCGGCGGTCTGGACATGGGTATGTGTTCCTATTACTGCGCTTACTATTCCGTCCATGTAATAACCGAAGGCTATTTTTTCGGATGTAGCCTCCGCGTGGAAGTCTATGAGGACTACGTTTGCGGCTTCTTTCAGTTTTTCAGCCTCGGCCTTGCCTGATCTGAACGGGCAGTCGAGTGTATTCATAAATACCCGTCCCGATACGTTCATTACGGCTATTTTTTCTTTGTTCGGGAGGGTATATATTATGCTGCCGTATCCGGGGATGCCGGGGGGGTAATTGAGGGGTCTCAGGATTCTGTTTTCTTTCGATATGTAGTGAACGGCCTCTTTTTTATCCCACACATGGTTGCCGGTGGTTATAATGTGAACGCCGCAGTTGAAAAGGTCTTCCGCTGTTTTTTCCGTTATGCCGAAGCCTCCTGCAGCGTTTTCTCCATTGGCAATAACGGCGTCTATCTTATATCTGTTTACAAGATTGGGCAGGAGGCTTTTCACCGCCTGCCTTCCTATCTTGCCTACTATGTCGCCTATAAACAGAATCTTCATATTAATAAAAAGGCAATAGGCAATTGGCTATAGGCAATAATTTAGAATCCTTTTGCTTTTTCCCTATAGCCTCTCGCCTATAGCCCATAGCCTTATTTTGCATAATCGACGTGTCTTGATTCGCGTATTACCGCGACTTTTATCTGTCCCGGATATGTCATTTCG
>JACREW010000188.1 GCA_016212685.1 Nitrospirota bacterium | reverse complement strand
TCGTGCCGCACTACCGAGTCAACGATCTGCATTGCGATACACTGATCAGTAAACCCGCACGATAACAACGTGACAGTGGGACCTCCGAGGCAAACATAGGTCTCCGGAGATGCCGCCTTGATCTCACGGGCCAGCAGTAGTGCCGTTACGAGCTGAGTCGAGAAGGGTATTGAGATGCCCACTATAAGCGGGCGGTCGTTCCGTATGCGAGTGTGCACGGTTTCTCGTACGAGCGCAGAGAACCGATGGGCGCGCTCCGAGTCGAGCACCTCAGAGAGTTCGGATGCCACTGGTATTGCCTTATTGCTCTCTGCAAACGCGAAGTAGCGCTCCACGAGCGGCGTAAGCATTATACCGAGCGTTAGGGGGCCGGTGCGGAGATCCCGAGGATTGTGATCGTCGAGGATCACTTCCCTGTTGCGCCGAGTCAGTGAGAGCCATGCCTCATACGCCACCGTCCTGTGGTAGTCAGCGGCTTCGGCGGGCGAAAGGTATCTGTATTCCTCATAGGCGCGTCGAGCACTGGATAGACGGGTGATCTCGGCATCAAGCACACAGCGTTCGAGCACCAGAGGCAGCGAAGCCCGGTTCATGTCCCACCAGTCGGCCCGGAAGCCGCACTGGCGGAGGTAGTTCGCCAGAAAGTAGACTGACGGATAAACCGAGTCGACGACGACGGACACGAAGGGCGGGAAGACAAGCAGGGCATCGAGCTTATGTTGCATTAATCTACTCTCATCCAGAACCCCCACCCCCAGTGTTCCGTTACTTCTGACCTTATTAAAATTATATTTTCACCTGAATTTAATGCAATTTTGACTTCAAATTCATCAGGAATCAGTCTTCCACCGAAATGCGTTTCTCGACCGGGATCATCCCATCCTCTCGGCGGGCCTTCGAAGATAAGTTTGCCATTGCACCAGATGGTCAAACGATCTGTATATGTAAGTCGACAGGTGCGTTTTTCCTTTTTATCAGACATAATTATAGTTTTAGCAAAAACCGAAGCTTTGGTATTATTGCATGGAAACAGGGATGACAAATTTATCACGCCTCTTCTGTCACCCTCAACATCAAGCCACTTCATCTCGGTGGAAAAAAGTATTTCCGGAATGCCGGTTAATCCGAAATTAGACTTTTGGGGCATTGTAACTCGCCATTTCCTTATTACTCCCAGCTTATTATAAATTTTCCAGGGATTATCAAAACTAAGGCGTGCTGTAGCAGGTAATAGTTCAGTAACGCGAAGATTGCGAAAATAGCTTGAGCCTAAGAATGACCAAAATTGGATGCCGCCGCAATTAAACGGAAGATCAAATAATGTCAGAATAGGTTTCGATGAATTCTGTACGTAGAGATTTGAGAATGTTTCTGTCACATCGATGCAAAGAGAAAGCCATTCTCCGGACGGAAGCAAAGCATATCCTTGAGATTCGGGATAAAGCTTCCACGCACAACTCTTACCCCAGATACACATGGACTGAAAAGCCTCGTTCCGGCCAGACTCCTGTATAGGAAAATGAAAATTACATGCTGAGCTATCAGGCTGCACATGAAAATTCACACCCAAATATCCATTTCGTGAAACAGGAAATACTTCTAATTCAACCCGATAGTTTCGCCATGTCTTATCGCCGACCAGTGGAAATTCCGATTTCTTCTTTTGCCAGTCAAGAAAATACACTCTGCCGTATTGAGGGTGTTCGATAAAGTTATCCGGAGATATAATCCATCCTTTAATTTTCTTGCCCGATAAAGGATCTTGAAATAAATTCAAATATACCTTCTTTTTCATTTTTCCTCCTCTCAGCCTCTAATTCATTATCGACGTTCCACAGTGTTTATCCGCTGGTGAATACAAATAACCGCCCAAATACGCTCTATTGCATTAATGCTGTAAATAGTTTTCTGCCCTTGAGCAATGTTTCATGGTATTCATCTTCGGCAACAGAATCATCTACTATTCCTCCGCCAACGTGTATATACGCTCTACCCTCATTTATGATAATAGATCGTATAACGATATTTAGGTCAGCATTCCCCTGAAAACCGATGTATCCTATACTTCCCGTATATATCCCTCTTTTTATCGGCTCAAGTTCATTGATGATTTCCATTGCCCTGATCTTCGGGGCCCCTGTAATAGATCCTCCGGGGAAAGAGGCTTTTAGAAGATCGATAATAGTTTTGTCATGGCAAAGTTCGGCTCTTATTGTAGAAACAAGATGGTGCAAAGAAGCGTAAGTCTCGATTTCAGGAAATGCCTTGACTTTTATGGTTCCGGGCCTGCATACCCTGCCGAGATCGTTCCTCAGCAAATCGACAATCATTGCGAGTTCTGCCAGGTCTTTTTTGCTGGTGAGGAGATATTCCATTTGTTTCGCATCCTCTTGTGGATTAGATCCCCTTTTGATAGTCCCTTTTATGGGCCTTGTCTCTACACTCGAATCAAAAACTCTCAAAAATCTTTCCGGAGAGGATGACACAACACAGACATTCTCGAAATTCAAATAGCATGCAAAAGGTGAAGGATTGATATCCATGAGTCTCTTATAAATATGCCATGGTTTCACGGGATATATATCAATGTGGAATCGATGGGTTAAGTTCACCTGGTATACATCACCGGCACGTATATATTCCTTTATTCGGGTTACACGTCTAAGATATTCTTTTTTCGTGAAATCACTTCTCATCTCATAGAAGATATCCCTCCCTTTTTCTACTGGAAAGAGGCGTTTTGAAAGATACAGCCCCTCTGGAACCGAACCGATACCTTCTTTGATCTGTTCAATCTGATTCGTCTCACCCTTAACCCCCGGGTAAAAATAGGAAATAAATGCTTTCCTTTTTTCGTGATCGTATATGAGAACAAAATGATAGAAGCAGATATAGCACTCCGGTATATTCATGCCATTTCTTGCCGGCGCAGGCAATACCTCCAGATGTTGTCCGAGTTCATACACAAAATAACCGATCCCTCCCCCCACGAACGGGGAAACAGCCACACCTGCCTCAGGACTCATTTTGAAATCTCGCAAAATATTAGATAAAACATCAAAGGGGTTCCCTTCTGTTTCATCCCTTGTTCCATCCCTCCACTTTTTGATACATTTTCTGCCTTCCGACGTGAGGATGAGAAAGGGGTCAAAACAAAGAAAAGAACGTCTGCCCAGATTATTTACGTTTATTCTGCTGTCCAGAAAAACAAAATTAAGCCGCTCGCAAAAATATTCCGCCAAATCATAAAAAGAACGGTTGCCTAACGCTACCTCTTCTGTCTTGGCGATGATCATACGGCTGCACTCTAAAAAAGGTTCTCTAACGGCATTGAAAAAAATTCCTTATCATCTCCTTTCCATATTTGGTTAGAAAGGATTCAGGATGAAATTGCACGCCCTCAATGGCATAACTCCTGTGCCTTATTCCCATTATAACCCCATCTTCGGTACGGGCTGATATCTCCATCTCACTGCTCAACATCCCTTCATCAACAACCAGAGAATGGTATCGTGCAACTTCAAACGACGCTGGCAAACCTTTAAATATCGACTTCTGGTCGTTCGTGATGATCGATGTCTTGCCGTGAAAAACCTCTTTGGCCCTGACTGTTCTTCCTCCGAATACCTCATTGATGCACTGATGCCCGAGACAAACGCCGAGAATAGGCACTCTTTTCCCAAACGTTTCTATTACCTGTTTAGAGATACCTGCATCTCTCGGTTCCTTGGGTCCCGGTGAAATTACAATGAATTCCGGGCTCATCTCTTCGATTTGCGGGATGGTAATTTTATCGTTCCTATACACTCTCACATCGGAAGTTATCTCACATATATATTGATACAAATTATAGGTAAACGAATCATAGTTATCAATGACAATCACATGGGAATATTCCCTATTCATCACTTCTTCTTCCCTTGAGTCTTTTTAATTCTGCATAAAATTTGTTCACCGAAGCATTTACAGCGCCGTGCGGACAGATTTCGAGGCAGCACAAGCACTGTATGCAACTCCCGCCGTCAATGTACAGCCTGTCCCCACGCCGGTGTATCGCATGCGCAGGACAATTTTCGGAGCACAATAGACATCCTTTACATGCGTTAACATCTATCGAAAGGTTGAATTTTGCGATATCATATATTTTTTGGATTACCCGTGAATTTCTATATTGCCTCGTGCCCGAAAGGGAGAAGTCCTTTATAATAATATCTCCCAGGGTGTTAAAGCCCTGGAGATATAGATGCGTTGCTGCTATATTCCCCAATTTTTTTTTCTCGGCATCGATAGTTGTAATGATATCCTCGACCTGCATCCCCATAATTTTTGTTGCCATAGCGTCGATCAATACCCCGTCATTACTTGCCATGAAGAGCCCTATGTGCCTCTTCTTTCCTTTTACGCCTGGACCGTTACCTTCGAGACCTTCGATGGCATCCATAATTGTTAATTCGGGAACCCTTTTTGAGAATACATCCACTATGACCTGTGAGAAATCTTCTATGGACGGAGCGAAGCTGTGCAATCTCACCTTCGATCTCCCCGGCACGATGCCGAATATATTTTTTACAGCGCCTGTAAAGCCCATTAAACCATGGGTCTTGAATTTGGGGACATTGATTACGATATCTGCATTGAGGTATTCCCTTGAAATATAATAGGAGAAAGTTCTGCCGTTTACTCTCATGGTCTCTTTTCTAAAACCATCCTTTTCAAGGAAGCTTTTGTCGCAGTGATACCTGTCTGTTATTCCACTGATACCGGTAACTTCCCATATCCTCTCGATGAGTTCTCTCTTGTTTTTTCCTATCGGGTTATCCCCTATGGTTACCGTTGCGCCATGCTCAAGGAGAATCTTTACGATCTGCTCAAGAAGCGCTGGATGGGTTGTAATGGCCGTTTCAGGCAGGTGCGGCAGGCATAGATTAGGTTTTAACAGCACTTTCATTCCGGGTCGTATGTAGTTCGCGATGCCGCCCAAACAGTTAAAAAATCTGTCGACATGACGATAAAGCGAAGCGTTGTCGTAATGGGCGCATTTTGATATATAGATTATGGATTCCACGTAATTATCTCTATATTGTGAGTTTTGCTAATCTATAGACCTGCTCCTCGGATAGCCTGTTAATCCTCCGGTGATTCACCTCGCCGGTGCAGATATTCCTCTTCACCTCTTCCGGAAGCCTCCAGCATATCCCGCGCTTTTCCCTCAGCGGCTTTTTTCTGAACCAAAATATTTCTCCGTATTTCATCACTTTTTCGTGCCAGTTCATGCGATCAATAGCAGAAGTCATATCCGGTATGATGCGCGCAATGATTTCTGCAATTTCCTGCAACTTCTCTATGTTTTCTTCTTTACCGTCTATTTCGATAGAATAACCCTTGAGATTAGGAACCAGACTCTCACCTTTATGATATAGATGATTGAGCGCATCTATGGTTATATTTACATTTTCGCCGTAGCTCATGACAATCTTAATGGTGCTGCACGGCAGAAGCATGAAATCCGGCCAAATTTCACGCGGCTGCAAATTCAGGTATTCTTTCATGAGTATGTTCGGATTCTGTTTATCGTGGCAATATGGTCCATGTATTTCCTTTGTTACATCGTGTGCCCTGAAAAAGATTGTTTCGGTATATGCCCAGATTATTCCGCAGAACCGGTGAAGCTTCCTCGATTCTTCAGTAGTGCATACCCGTCCCCTTATCTTGTTATGGACTACCCGTGCCACTGCCTCGGGATCTAATATGATATTTCTTCCGTCTTCATTAAATTCCGATCCGTATTTCAGGGCCTTGACCATCGACAGCATTTTTAATACGATTTTTCTCTGATCGCAGAGGGGATATCTATTCCTTCTCATACTGTATATAACAGAATCAATCAATCTGAAGATTCTTGCAGGGTTATAAAATAGCCTTGCAATGTCTGAAAGTGAGAGGGACTGGTCTTCGAGATGTCTCAGATCCTTTATGAAATCCTCTCCGAATTCCTCGAGGAAAAGATGAAATATCGAATTTAACTTCACGGGCCAGTCATTGTAATCAACAAATCCCCATGCAAAGGACAGAGAATTCCTGTACAGGCTCAATCTATCTTCATCTGTTTTGTATTTCATACACTATCCCTTCGTCTGCATCGAGCATAACCATATCT
>JACREW010000185.1 GCA_016212685.1 Nitrospirota bacterium | reverse complement strand
TCTCAAGTGATTAGTAAAAAAAATAAAAAACTTCTATGAAAAATCATACCGAGAAGACATAGCATTTTCGCTCATTCTCGGAAGGCTTCCACGCCTTCCTGCGAGGCTAAGCCAGCCCGCTTAGACATCCATGTCACGCTTGGGCTGCCTAAGTCCGCTCAAATACTATGTCTTCTCGCCCTCATCTTTATAAGCATCTTTAATACTTAACCTTTATACCGTCCATCTCTTCTTTTGTAATGTCCTTCCATTTTTTCAATGTCCAGTTACCTACCCAATCCTTAAAGAGCTTGAGATTTTGCTGCCTCTCATCTTCCGTTGAGCCAAGATACTGATACATATTGCCCTGCTTGCCTGTTCCCTTGCCGTCATCGAGCCTTCTCATGAGCGCTCCGGTATCCAGCCACGCAGTGTAAAACACGAGATGGCTGTAAGTATCCATTCTCATGCCCTGTCCCTTGGAAACCCACTTGGCCTTATCTTCTTTGAATGCGCGGTATTCATGGGCTGCGTTTTCTCCGTGGCAGCTCACGCATTTAGCGTCAAACAATGGTTTGATATGTTTTCTGTAGGTTGTCTCCTCCGAATAGGCTGCGGAAGAAAAAGCTAATGCAATGGCCGCAGCATATAAAACTATCTTTTTCATCGAATCACCTCCCTTCCTATCTTATTGAGAATAATTCTCATTATAAATATTTTGTGATAGCTTGTCAAGATAAAATTTTTATGGTTTAAATTTTTGACAAAGATAATTTATTTGTGATACTTTGAAGCTATGAATACAGGTAAATCAAAGGCATTTTACGAAAAAGCCCTCGCCTTGATGCCCGGCGGCGTGAACAGCCCTGTTCGCGCATTCAAGGCAGTCGGCGGTTCTCCCATATTTATCCAAAAGGCAAAAGGCTCCAAAATCTACGACGTTGACGGCAATGAATATATAGACTACGTTCTCTCGTGGGGGCCTATGATAGCCGGACATTCGCATCCCTCCGTCGCCAAAGCCCTAAAGAAAGCAGTTGATAATGGAACGAGTTTTGGCGCTCCTACCCCCTTAGAAATCGAGCTTGCACAGATGGTAGTGAACGCCTATCCCTCTATCGAAAAGATACGCATGGTAAATTCAGGCACAGAGGCTACGATGAGCGCAATAAGGGCAGCGAGGGGATTTACAAAGAGGGATAAAATAATAAAATTCGAGGGATGCTATCACGGACACGCGGACGGCCTTCTCGTAAAGGCAGGCTCAGGCGCAACGACATTCGGAGTGCCTGACAGCCCCGGAGTGCCGAAATCCTACGCGAAAAATACCATGACCCTTCCTTTGAATGATATCAAGGCATTTAAGGATTTAATTCAAAAAGAATGGAAATCGATAGCATGTGTGATTATCGAGCCTGTGGTAGGCAATATCGGATGCGTTCTGCCGGGAGAGGGTTTTCTCGATTCGCTGCGAGAAGAAACAAAGAAATACGGGATCGTCCTTATATTCGATGAAGTGATGACAGGCTTCAGGGTATCTTACGGAGGCGCTCAGGCATATTACGGCATAAAGCCTGATATGACATGCTTAGGCAAGGTTATAGGCGGCGGCCTGCCGGTAGGGGCTTATGGCGGCAGGAAAGAAATTATGTCGATGATCGCCCCCGAAGGCCCTGTTTATCAGGCTGGAACATTATCCGGAAATCCGCTCGCAATGACCGCAGGCATAGAAACGTTGAGAATACTTTCAAAGGAAGATATATACAAAAAACTCGAAAAGACCATGCAGCATCTCGAAAAAGGCCTGAAGGACGCTGCGAAACGCGCGGGCGTAAAGACGAGGTTTTACAGGGCGGGAACGATGTTCTGCACATACTTTACGGATACCGATGTTGTCGATTATAAGACTGCTAAAACATCCGATGCCGGGAAGTTTTCAAAGTTCTTCGGAGGTATGCTGGACCGCGGGATAAATCTTGCGCCGTCGCAGTTCGAGGCGGGTTTTATATCGATTGCTCATACAAAGGCCGATATCGAAAAAACAGTCAGGGTAACATATGAGGTTTTAAAGCAGATTTAAGCATAAGGGTTTCTTTGTTAAAATATTAGAGGGGAAGCGGTGGAAAGTTATCGGTATCAGCAGCTTGCATACCTGATTGTGCCTATACTGCTCGGCATAGAGTTTTTCCTCTGCGCAAAGGACGAAAGGAAAGGCAAAGAGGCAGCCCCTGTCGGTTCGTATCTTCTGGATTTTTTCGGTTTTATATTCGTCGCGCTAATCCCTGCAATGTTCTTCTTCACAATATGGGCCGTGGAATATAAGGCATTCCCTCTGCAGGGCAACACATTAGCGAGGATCGACAGATACGGAGTGCTGTTTTTCTTTTTCGGGGCATGGTGGCAGGTCTATGTCTTTGCTGCCTTGAGGGCGAGACGCATCCGGCTGAAAAATGACTCCAAATGGCTCCTATGGGCGCCTTATCTGATGCTCGGTTCGTTTATCTCCCTTCTTATATTGTGGGTGTCGCCGTGGAATATGAAATGGGTATCTGTTATATGGTTCACTGCGCTTTTTGCGTTAATGATAAAGGCATCTGTTAAGACAACGGAGAAGGTCTTCTGGTTCCTTGCCGGGTTTACATTTTTTGCAGAGAACGTTCTGTTCGTCTGGCTTGAGTCGGTGGTTTAGCAGGGTCAAAAATTGACAAAAGGATAAGGATTTGCTTATTTTAGACAGAATTGCTTTTTTTTTGCAGGTTTAAGGCGCTTCTGACGGAGGAATATATATAAAATAATATGGAGGGATATAAGTAAATGTCTGAGGGTGAAGAAAAAAAGCCGAGCAAATTCAGAAAAGTTCTCAGCCCGCTTTATTGGCTAAGGGACGGCATGCCTCTTAAGGGCAAGATAATCATAGCAGTCCTGCTGTTGTCGATCATGGTGGGCGGAGGTTTTGTCGCCTTTGAGTTTTATGATTTCACACAAAATAATCCGAAGTTTTGTGTAAGCTGTCATCTTATGCAACCGGCCTTTACAGCATGGCAAGAGAGCGAACATAAAGGAATTAACTGCCACGATTGCCACCGCCTGTCTATTGCCGAGCAGAACAGGCTGCTCGTCAATTTTGTCCTTCGCAGGCCGGAATCCGTCCCGCCGAGGCATGGCAAGGTTATCGTGCCGTGGAAATTCTGCATGGAATGCCACTGGGAAAAGAGCGAGAAATATCCGGACGCAGTGAAGGTTAACCGCTCTCGATATCACGCAAAGCATGTATTTATGGAACGGATCGAGTGTTCCAAATGCCACGGTTACAAGACACATAGGTTTACAGTTGAGGAGAGATACTGTTTGACCTGTCACGAAGGCAAAGAAGTTCACGGCACCGGCATGGAAAAACTTGCCTGCATCAACTGCCACACCGACAGGACGGCGGACTTAAAGCCGGGAAAGAAAAAATGTCTCTTCTGCCATAGCGCAAATGATGCCATAAGAAAAGAACTGATCAAAGACGGCACAATAGATGTTAAACATTTCCAGCCGTCGCCGGCTGTCATTAAGAAGGCTACAAAAGTAGACTCGCCTGCCGATGCGCCGATGCAATTCCACTGCTACGAGTGCCACAAGCCTCACACAAAGGTGAGACCCGATTACGGCACATGCATAACCTGTCATAAGGTCGAAGAAACGGTCGGCAAGCATGAACTTCACATAAAAGGTTTGAACATGAAATGCGTCGACTGCCACAAACCGCATATATGGAGGGTAACGGAGGCGCAGGCAAAGAAAGACTGCGTGAAGTGCCATGAATATAAAGAACCGAAGAAATTTATAAGCTCATAGTAATGACAGTAAAAAATATAGCGCTTTGATATTATCCTTGGGAGGGAACGATGAAAAGCCATGTATTCAGGCCGCTTCTTGTTGTAATCGGCCTTGTCGTAATAGTCCTGATCGCGAGATTTTTTTATGTGCCGTCTGATTTCGGATCACATGAAAAAGGCTACATGTACGGCTGGCACCGAAAGGGCAACGAAGATGAGTGGAAGGCTTTTAAGGTAAAGTATCAATTTAATAACGAATATTGCAAGGACTGCCACAGCGATAAGTACGAGACATTAGCGCGGTCACCTCATGCGGTTATAAATTGCGAGAATTGTCATGGTCCTGCCATGGAACACCCGTCAGACCCCGCGAAACTAAAAATAGACAAAAGCAGGGAGCAGTGTCTCAGATGCCACTATCCCCTGCCGTATCCGACAAGCGGCAGGGCTAATATCAGGGGCGTAGACCCTGAAAAACATAATCCCGGCGTCGAATGTTCCATGTGTCACAACCCGCATAAACCTAATCTGAGGGGGATGAAATGATTACGAGAAGAGATTTGTTGAAAAAATTCGTTAAGACGGCGACAGGCGTAATGATACCTCTTGCGGCTTTTGAAATAATAGATCCCAAAAAACTCTTTGCAGACAAGCCGTTTAAAACCGATGAGGCGAAAGTAAGATGGGTATTCCTTGTAGACACTTATAAATGCGTAGGTTGCGGCCTGTGCGTCAAGGCATGCAAGACGGAAAACGAGATACCCTATGACGCCAATGTCACGAGGACTTGGGTCGAGAGATATGTTGTTACAAAAAACGGAAATATCTATGCCGATACGCCAAAAGGCGCAAGGGACGGTTTTACGACAAATAGGATCGACCTCGGCATGGGGAAGAAGCAGGATATAAAAAAAGAAGATATTAAAAAGGCATTCTTTGTGCCAAAGCTCTGCAACCAATGCGATAATCCGTCATGTGTACAGGTATGCCCTGTGGGCGCCACGTATCAGGCCCCTGACGGCGTTGTTCTTGTGGACAGGAAATGGTGCATCGGCTGCGGATACTGCATTATGGCATGCCCTTACGGCGTAAGGTTTTTCCATCCGAAATATCATGTGGCTGAAAAATGCAATTTCTGCTATCACAGGATCAACAAGGGCATGAAGACCGCATGTGTAGGCGCCTGTCCCTTCGGCGCAAGGATGATAGGCAACATCAAAGACCCGGGCGACCCTGTTACAAAGATTCTGATGACCGAGAGGGTGGGAGTATTAAAAGAAGAGTACGGGACAAAACCGCAGGTGTATTATATCGGACTCGATAAGGAGGTAAGGTAACATGCTTGAGATGGTTCATGGAGAAGCCTGGACGATAAAAGAGTTATTTACATATCCCAATGAGTATATTTACTGGAGCGCTCAAATAGTTATGTACCCTTTCATGACAGGTTTGGTTGCAGGCGCTTTTGTCCTGTCTTCGCTCTATCATGTGTTTGGTATAAAGGAGCTGAAGGAAATAGCCCGCTTTGCGCTCGTATTTTCGTTTGCATTGCTTTTTGTAGCGCCGATGCCGATTGTTTTGCATCTGCAGCATCCCCTTAGAGGCATCAATGTGTTCATGACCCCTCATTTTACTTCGGCGATTGCCGCCTTCGGTATTGTCTTTTCGACTTACGGCGCTATAGTTGCATCAGAACTTTGGTTCATGTACAGAAAACACTTTGTCGAAGTATCTCTGCCTTTGAAAAAGAAGACGGATAAGAGTTTTGCCGAGTGGGTCAAGTATCTCGTCTTTGGCGCATTGACGCTCGGGGTGTATGATACAAGCGAAGAGTCCCTGAAGAGAGATGGAAAGGCTATCAAAATTCTCGCTGCTGTCGGTATACCTGTCGCCTGTTTTCTCCATGGGTATGCAGGCTTTATTTTCGGATCTGTTAAGGCAAACGCCTTGTGGATGACGCCGCTCATGCCCGTTATATTTATAATGTCGGCAATTGTCTCAGGCATAGCGCTCTGCATAATCACTTACTTAGTCACCGTAGAGATTAAAAAATTTATGATATCACGCAAGAAAGCATCCATTGCAGGCTTCCAGACAAAGGAAGAGATAAGTAATGTTGAATTCAATGTTATCAAAATGACATCGAAATATCTCATCTTCTTCATGGTATTTGCAATAAGCCTTGAGCTTTTAGACCTCATCTTTAGAGGCTATACTGCGGTTAAGTCATGGGATGTGTTGAGAAGCGTTATATACGGCAAAGACTTTAGTAGTATCTTTATATTGCAGTATGGAATTGGAAACCTCATACCTTTTATGCTTTTTATAATGCCGGGCCTTACAATCAGAAGGATCGTAATCGGCGCAATACTTGTGCTGTTCGGCGTCTTTATGATGCGTTGGAATGTCGTCATCGGAGGGCAGGCATTTTCGCTCACCTTTGCAGGGTATATGCACTATCACCTGCCGATAGTACCAAACAATATCGAGACCTTCAAGGAAGGCATGGGCGGAGTCCTCGCCATATTGGCCATGCCTTTTGTACTGTTCTGGATGTTTATTAAAATTTTCCCTGTATTCGATTACAAGGAATCGCATTAGTCCGCTGCAAAGTACGATAATCTCCCCATGGAGCTTTTCCATGGGGAGATTTTTTATTGCTTGATAAAGCAGAATCTGGAGTAAAATATAATATTACTAGGAACTACATTTTCAAAGCCACATTATTTGTCATTCCCGCGAAAGCGGGAATCCAGAAAATACTGGATTGTCCGGTCAAGCCGGACAATGACAGATTATTTTGCGTGAGGCTTTGTTAAGTTATGTTTTAGTAAATCATTTTTTGGAGTTTTGCTGTGGCATTTTACGATAATGAAGAGGATATCGAGCGTGCGGAACTCTACAGGCTTCTTGCGGCGATTTTCATGCGAGAGCCTTCCGGCGAACTGATTATTCAGCTTAAAGAAATATTTCAGATGAAGTTCGATGATTCGCATGAGGAGATAAGGGTGGATTTTGTGAACATCTTTCTCAGGCCCGACGGGCATCTCCTGCCGTGCGAATCCCTCTACAATTATCCGCTGGGCGATAGGCCGAGGCTGTGGGGAAAGGTCACAGTGGAAGTGCAGGCATTTTACAACTCGGCAGGGCTTGCCATAGACGAAGAAATAAAGCTGATGCCCGACCATATATCGATGGAGATGCTTTTTATGAGTTACCTCATAGAGAACGGCCTTTCGATGCTCCAAAAGACTTTTCTCGGAGAATACCTCGTTAAGTGGGCGCCGGAGTACTGCGATGAACTGCAAAAACATGCCGGGACAGCTTTTTATAAAGAGGTTGCAAATATACTGAAGGAGTTTATATTATCAGAGATGGAAGCATTCGAAACCGGAGGGGGCGGATAGGTGCAGGAGAAACAGCCTGAAAAGCCTTTATTTAGGCAACTCCTTGAGGCGAGCAGCGTAGGAATACATCTCGTGGCATCTACATTTATAGGACTTGCCGTAGGATATGCGCTCGACAAATTGTTCGGCACATCGCCGTATCTGACGGTGATTTTTTTGATCATCGGCATAATCGCCGGATTCAGGGAGTTGGTACGAGTTGCGAGAAAACAGGAAAAATGAACCGTGATAACATATAGCGCAAGTCCGCTTCAACGCCTTTAGAGCGATTTTATGGATAGCAGGTATGCCTCCAAGCCTTTAGTAAGCGTTGGTTAACGGTTTATCGAAAGATGACATATGCTTTACTTAATAAGTAACCACCGATGCAGATGACGGGAAAGAGATTGTGGTTTAAAATTGCGGGGACTAAAGGCTTTACGGCACACCTGCTATCCATATGATACGGGAGAAACGCTCAATTTTGGTATTGAAATATTTTGACTACTGATTATGGATTGAAAATGTCTCATTGAGGTTATTATGGAACAGGGGTCATGGGAGTTGATGGTTAAGAGGATATACAGGCAGTCGGCTGCTGCGCTGATCGCATCAGCGGTTATCTCGATATTTTTTACGGAATGGAGATTTTCCCTGAGCATCCTCATCGGCGGCCTTGTCGGCATAGGCAACCTTAGGGGAATAGTGTGGAGCGTGAAGGCGCTGCTCGGAGCAGAGCAGGCGCAGTCAAAGATGATGGTCTTGAGCATGTTCAGGCTTTTGTTGATTTTTTCGGCGCTGATAATACTCGCCATATTCGGCGTTATAAAGGCATATGGACTCCTCGCCGGTTTTACGATAGTATTTATTATTATGATCAAAGAAGGCCTGATTGCAGCCAAAAGGGAAAGCTGAGTGCTTAACTGGCTCGTAATAATAGCCATAATCCTGATTTTCATGGCGCTTAAACTCGCTAAATTTATGGGCATCGCAATAATACTTGCGTTGCTCGTGATGCTGGTCGTGAAAAATCAGATAAGAAGGCCTAAGGGCAAGGATTGATGGAGGGTTCGCATGATTAATATCAATTTCTCCGGTTTAATGCAAGATTCTATCGGCAAGAACGGGCTGACAATGAATGACTTCAACAGTATCGATATCAAAAAGATCAATGAGTCTCTGATGTCGAGAAAATATCCCGAACTCGAATTTCTCGACCTGCATAAAGCCGATACCTCACAGATAAAAGAACTCGGCAAGTATGCGGGAGGGTTCGAAAATTTTATTCTGCTCGGCATCGGCGGTTCGGCGCTCGGACCGAGGTCTATTCTTGAGGCATTAAGTCCATTTCATAATTTAGTAATCCCCCCTCACCCCCCTTTTCTAAAGGGGGGAGTGGGGGGATTAAAGCCGAGGGTTTTTATTTATGACAATGTAGACCCCGTGACATTGAAGAACATACTCGGCATTGCAGACCTTAAAAATACGGTCATAAATGTGATAACAAAATCTGGCAGCACGGCGGAAACCATAGCCTCTTTTATGATAATCTGGCAGAAATTAAAGGAGCAGTCTCTGAAGGCGGAGGGTCATCTCATCGTCACAACAGACCCCGAAAAGGGCAATCTCAGAAAGATAGTGAATGATTACGGTCTCAGGTCGTTGCCGGTTCCTCAAGGCGTAGGCGGGAGATATTCTGTTTTAAGCTCCGTGGGACTTCTGCTCGCGGAGGCGATAGGCATCGATTCGGATGAAATGTTGAAGGGCGCGAAGGATATTCATGATAGATGCATGAATCAGGACTTGCGGCAAAATCCAGCCTATATGTTTGCGTCGGGGCTTTATCTTACGCAGCAGCTTAAAAACAGGAATATCACCGTTATTATGCCTTATGCGGACCGTTTGAAATCTTTTTCCGAATGGTTCTGTCAGCTTTGGGCGGAAAGCCTCGGCAAAGAAGGCAGGGGATTCACGCCTTATCCGTCGGTAGGCACGACAGACCAGCATTCGCAGTTGCAGTTGTGGATGGAAGGCCCGGAGGACAAGGTTGTTGTTTTCCTATCCGTGGAGGATTACGGAGCCGATTTGGAAATACCCGCGGTTTTTCAGGATATGGAAGGGCTGAGTTATCTTTCAGGGCATACGCTCGGCGAATTGATAAAGATAGAGCAGGAAGCGTCGGAGATAGCGCTTACAAAGAACGGAAGGCCGGGCATAACGATCAAAATTCCCAAGATAGACGCCTATCATCTCGGGCAGTTGTTTCATTTCTTTGAGATAAGCACAGCGGTCACGGGCCTTTTATACGGCATCAATCCATTCAACCAGCCCGGCGTCGAAGAGGGGAAAAATCTCACATACGGCATGATGGGTAAAAAGGGATATGAAGACAGGAAAAAAGAATTCGAGTCATACAGGCAAAGGAATCCTTTAAGCCTTTAACCGGCGATAATCATGGCAGACAATAAGATTAAAGTCCTCATTATAGACGACTCTGCGGTTATACGGCATCTTCTTACCGAAATACTCGGCAGCGCCGGAGATATAGAGGTCGTAGGAACCGCTCAAGACCCTATTTTTGCAGCAAACAAGATCAGAAGCACAAGGCCGGACGTTATTACCCTCGATGTAGAGATGCCGAGAATGGACGGCCTCACCTTCCTCGAAGAATTGATGAGAACAGACCCTATACCTGTCTTGATGGTAAGCTCTCTTACTCAGCGCGGCTGCGAAACAACGCTTAAGGCCCTCGAACTCGGCGCGGTGGATTATGTATCAAAGCCCGCGATCGATGTTTCTACGGGTATTGCGGATCTTGCCGATGAAATTATCAGGAAAGTGCGGGTCGCTGTAAAAGCGAAAATAAGGGGCACAGAGACAAAGGACAGGACTACCTTCCTGCGCCGCCACGACCCTAAAACCCTAAAACCCTATGATACTACGACCCTCGACCCTACAAAAATGGCTACCACCGACAGGATAATCGCCATAGGCGCATCCACCGGGGGAACGCAGGCCATTACCGAAATAGTCACCGCAATGCCGGAATCCGTGCCGGGTATAGTTATAGTTCAACACATGCCGCCCATGTTTACCCGTTCTTTTGCGGACAGGCTTAATGCCATGTCCCGGCTCGATGTAAAAGAGGCGCAAACGGGCGACAGGGTTTTGAGGGGCACGGCATTGATCGCGCCGGGAGACAAGCATATGACGCTGAGGAGAAACGGCGCCATGTATTATGTGGACATCGCAGACGGCCCGATGGTAAATTTCGTGAGGCCGTCTGTGGATGTGCTTTTCAGATCCGTTGCGAAATATGCGGGCAAGAATGCCGTAGGAGTTATCTTGACCGGAATGGGAGAAGACGGCGCCCGGGGACTGCGTGAGATGAAAGAGGCAGGGGCATACACTATTGCTCAGGACGAGGCATCGTCCATAGTGTTCGGCATGCCTAAAAGGGCAATAGAATTGGGCGCGGCGGATAAGGTGCTGTCGCTAAATGATATAGCGGAGGCGGTATTGAAAAACGCCGCATGAATGCCTTGAAAATAAAACTGTTTACCTCGGATGTTCCTTTCTCCATTCTTCAGGACTTTTTCTTAATCCGCCTTTGCGCCATATCCCGGCCTTGCGCAACTGTGCCTTCTTCTGAGCCTCTGTAAACCTTTCCGCGTATTTTACGTTAGGCGGGATCGTATAAAGAATCGCATGCCCCGTTTCGATCATCTTTTCGTTTATCATCCTTCCATTTTTGTCCATGAGATAGGCGAGGAGTCTCCCGTATTTGTCATGCTGTTCTACGTCGAACTCCAGATAGACCACCCAGTCGCTTTCGCTTATGAGTTTCTTTAAATATCTTTTTGAGAGCCTTCCCCACGGTTCCTGTTTAAGTTCCGGCGCATCGATCCCTATGAGCCTGACCTTCTCGGTTCTGACCGGGATTTTTGCAAAGCCGCTAATCCGTATGCTTACGGTGTCTCCGTCATGGACTTTGGTGACGCGGAACTTCTCCAATCCCCCCCCTTTACTAAAGGGGGGCGAGGGGGGATTTTGGGCATTTATAGGGAATGGAATGAATAGAATGAGCCAAATAATTACCGCAATTCTTGTATAATAAAATTGTTTCATGGAATATATTAAGACAGGCAATAGGCAATAGGCAATATGAAAAACATTGTGCTTACGGGTTTTATGGGGACGGGAAAGACGGAGGTGGGCAGGATACTTGCCCAAAGGCTAAGCTATACGCTGGTGGACGCCGATACCGAGATCGAAAAGGAGCAGAAGACGACCATAACCGAGATATTCAAACAATACGGCGAACCTAAATTCAGAGAGATAGAATCCGATGTTATAAAGCGGCTCTCCGAAATGGAGAAAGCGGTAATATCTACGGGAGGAGGCGCGGTGCTCAAGCAGGAAAATATGGACAACCTGAGAAAAAAAGGAGTGATAATCTGCCTTGGTGCCTCTCCGGAAACGATCCTTAAAAGAACGAGCAACAACAACGACAGGCCGCTTCTTCAGGTCGATAATCCTCTTCAAAAAATAAAAGAACTCTTCGAATTCAGAAGGCCGTATTATGAAAAGGCGGATATAATGATAGATACCGAAGATAAAAGCCCCATGGAAGTCGCGGATGAGATAATAGAGAAGGCGAAGGGGATATAATGATGCTGCCCGGGGGGAGGAATAATTGATAGAATATAAAAAAGGAGGAACGCTATGGGAACTATAACCAATGAACTTGCAGAGAAGATTAAGTCCTTGCCGGACAATGAAAAGATTGAACTGGTGGATTCAATCTTGATGCAGCTTGATAAGCCCGATCCTGAAATAGACCGCATCTGGGCGGAAGAGGCTCGTAAACGCTGGATGGCATACAAAGCCGGCAAAGTGGAGACACTGTCTTATGATCAGGTAATGGGTAAGTATCGCACTCAATGAAGATTCGTTTTTTAAAGCCGGCACAATCCGAGGTTGACGATGCCTTTTCATGGTATGATTCTCAAGCGCACGGTCTGGGAACGCAATTTTTAGATGACCTTGACCGTGCAGTTAGAAGAATTGCAGCTTTCCCCTTTGCGAATACGGAAATAGAAGAGAGTCTCCGGCGTTGTCTTCTGACAAAATTTCCATATGGAATAATCTATGGCATTGATTCTGAAACAATCATTGTCGTTGCAGTTGCCCATCTGCATAGAGAGCCGCGATATTGGATTGACAGGCTCTGAGCTTGCTGTCAGTGAATAAGCTTGAAAATAAGATAAAGACAAAGATTGCCGGGGCGTGGGGAGAATGAGGGCCATCAAATCCCGCATGGGCGGGACAGCGGAGAGGAATGATTTCAGGTATAATAAAATTAGAGAAAAAAGTGTGAGGTGAGAGTTATGAAAAAACTATTTAGGATAACCTTTAATCCCGAAGTAATGGGCGGCAAACCATGTATCCGGGGAATGCGCGTGACGGTTGGAATGATAGTAGGCATGATTGCTTCAGGTCATTCCAGAGACGATATTTTAAAGCTTTATCCGTATCTGGAGCCGAGGGACATTGACGAAGCGCTTTCATATGCCGCATGGCGCGCCGAAGAAGTGGAGTTGCCCTTACAGCCTGCATGAAGATTTTGATTGACATGAATCTTTCTCCCGACTGGGTCAAGACGCTTAATCCTGAAGGTTTTAATGCCGTTCATTGGTCGGAAGTCGGCGCAATTACAGCCCCGGACAGGGAAGTCATGGCTTGGGCAAAATCCAACGGCTATATTTTATTGACTCACGACCTTGACTTCGGAGCCATACTTGCCGTTACCGGAGCAAACTCTCCAAGCGTTATTCAACTGCGATTCCAAGACATAGCCCCTGAAAAATCAAAATATATATTGCTTGATGTTCTTTCGCGCTTTAGAAACGAACTTGAATCCGGTGTTTTGATAAGTGTAGATGAAGATAGAGCGCGGATTAGAGTCTTGCCTCTATAGAGAAGCTGGATTTCATCATCAACTACGACATCAAATCCCGCATGTGCGGGACAGGGGGGAGGACGAATGAAATTTGAAATCTCAAGACACGCGCAAGAGGAAATGGATCGCAGGGGAATTCCCCGGAATCAGGTGGAGACTATTTTGCAGGATCCCCAACAGATTGTTGACGAATATGGACAGAAGAAGGCATATCAGTCCATAATTGATATGGGAACCGGCAAGGACTACCTTGTTAGGGTTATTGTGAATGATTCCGTTAACCCTGCAAAAGTAGTCACTGTTTATAAAACGAGCAAGATTAAAAAATACTGGAGGCAGTCATGAAAATAACTTACGACCCCGAGGTTGATGTTATGCGCATTGTTTTCAGCAATGCGCCGGTTGAGGAAAGCGACGAAGAAAAGCCGGGCGTGATTCTTGATTTTGACAAAGACGGCAATGTGGTCGGCATTGAAATACTGGACGCATCTCGACGAATGGAAAACCCCAAATCAGTTGAGTATGCCGTATCAGTGTAGCCCATCATGCAAACGGTAAGAGTCGAACTCGGCGAGAGAAGCTATGACATTGTAATCGACGCTGGAATTCTCTCCGGTATCGGAGAGCGCATGAAGGAATTCCGCTTCAGCCCTAAGACCGCGATTGTGAGCAACCCGACGGTTTTTAAGCTGTATGGCGATGTTGTTATGAATTCGATTAGAAATGCAGGCTTCGAGTGCGTTAGCGTTATCATCCCGGACGGAGAGGAATATAAGAATTACAACCAGACCTACCAAATACTGACAGAGCTTTTAAAGAATAAACTCGACAGGAATTCCTGCGTTATCGCCCTCGGTGGAGGAGTGATAGGGGATATAACCGGCTTTGCGGCGTCGATATACATGCGGGGAATTCATTTCATTCAGGTTCCTACAACCCTTCTTTCTCAGGTGGACAGTTCCGTAGGCGGCAAGACAGGCGTAAATCATGAACTCGGCAAAAATATGATAGGCACTTTTTATCAGCCTAAGCTCGTGTGGATAGACATAGATACGCTCAAAACTTTGCCTAAAAGAGAGCTTTTGTGCGGCATCGCGGAGATAATAAAATACGGCGTTATATGGGATGAGGAGCTTTTTGAATTTCTTGAAAAGAACAGAGATGCCGTCCTGACGCTCGATGCCGACCGTTTAACGCATATCATCAAACGCTCATGCGGGATAAAGGCCGAGGTGGTTTCCAAAGACGAAAGGGAATCCGGATTAAGGGTGATCCTCAATTGCGGCCATACTGTCGGACATGCCGTAGAGACCGAGACAGGATATTCAAAATTTTTACACGGCGAAGCGGTCGCGATAGGCATGCATATCGAGGCAAGGCTGTCCGAAATAATGGGACTTATGGATACTAAGCAGGTGTCGGAGATAAAGGCGCTGATAGACTCTTACGGCCTTCCTTCGGAACTGCCGGAGGGCCTGAATGCAGATAATCTTATTTCTCACATGAGGCTCGATAAAAAGACCGAGGCCGGGGAGATGAAGTTTATTCTTCCTGAAAAAATAGGAAAGGTGAGCATTCGGAAGGGCATTAATATCGAAGATATAACAAAGGCGTTAAGCAAAGGGCGTTAGCGAAATGAAAAAGATACTTGTCATAGACGATGAAGCGGACATAGTCGAGCTTATCTCGTACAACCTGAAAAAAGAAGGCTTTGCCGTGGATTCTTCGTACAATGGAGAGGATGCGTTAAAGAAGATAAAGAAAAACAAGTATGACCTCGTGATATTGGATCTCATGCTTCCGGGCATTCAGGGGCTCGATCTTTGCAAGATGATCCGGAACGCGCCGAACATATCGCGTCTGCCC
>JACREW010000184.1 GCA_016212685.1 Nitrospirota bacterium | reverse complement strand
TTAGTATTTTTTTATTCATTGCAATTGCCTGTTGCTTATAACTTGAAGGGGAAGGTATACGCTGAACGTAGAACCTTCTCCCTCTCTGCTTTTGACCTTTATAATCCCCCCGTGATCTTTTATTATCTTTTTCGATAAGGAGAGGCCGAGACCGCTGCCGCCGGCCTTTTTTGTATAAAATGGAAGAAATATCCTGTTAATCTCATCCCTCGGCAAGCCGGAGCCGGTGTCCTCTATGCTTATTACCAGCCATCTCTGTTTTTTTCTTCCGGCATTCTTTCTGCCCGCTCCCCTGCTCTCATAGATTACCATATATTCTTCCGAAGGTCTCGTGGATATATGCAAAAGCCTGTTCCGAGATGATTTCATCGCCTCAACAGCGTTCTTAAGAAGATTAATAAAGACCTGCAGCAGCTTGCTTTCGTCGCCCGCGATGTTCGGAAGGCTCGGATCGTATAATTTAGTGACCGTGATCTTTTTCTTTTCAATATAGGCTCTCATCACCTTCAGCGCATGCTCTATCACCTCATGGACGTTCAACTGATTGAGAACAGGCCTTCTCGTCATTGTGAGATAACTGTGCAAAACGGAATTGAGCCTGTCAGCCTCTTTCAATATCAATCCCACGCACTCGGCGGCCTCGGCGTTCACGGCGCTTGAATTCAATATCTGGGCGGCCCCCTTTATGCCGCTCAACGGGTTCTTTATCTCATGGGCGACGGAGCCGAGCAGATAAAGAAGCGAATCGAAATGGTAATCCTCGCGCTCGGTCAGAGAAAGGTTTTCCCTCACGCAGAGCAGCGCGCCCTCAAGCCTGTTGTCGAGATAAAACGGCGAGAGGTTGAGATCTATGTTTGCCGCCCGGCCGATATCCACTTCCATTTCCTTATAATTAAACGAACGACCTTCGTCTATTGTCTTCCGTACGAGCATTACGATATCTTCCGCATCCGAAAACAAATCCTTGAACCGGATATGCTTTATCTCCTTGTAACTCCTGCCTATAAACTCCTCGCCGGCCTTATTCGTGAAGACCAACCTGCCTTTTTCGTCGAATAAAAAAATACCCTCATCGAGATTATTGACTACAGCCTCAAGAGACACCATGAAATACAGCATAAAACAGGCTGTGGGCAATAGGCAAGAGGCTATAGGTTATTGCCTGTATAAATTATGGCTGTATATATACCTCTCAACCGGCTCCGGCAAAAGGTATTTTACGCTCCTTCCTTCCCTCAAAAGCCTCCTTATCTCTGTTGACGATATGTCCATTGGCGTAACCTGAACAGGAATGACCTTCTTGCCGCTCACTAACCTTAAAAAATCTTCGCCTGCCCTTTGCCAATCCTTTATATACGGCGACTTCTCGACATCCGCCATATCAAACCCAGGCCTTGTCACCAGTATAAAATCCACCATGCTCATGAGCACATCCGGCAGCCACCAATTAGGCATATCCATAAAGGCATCTATTCCGAGTATAAAGAAAAGTTCGTCCTCCGGATAAATCTCGCGCAACCTCTGAATGGTGTTTACCGTATACGATTTTTCTTCCTGCCTTAATTCGACATCCGAAACGACAAAGTCCACATTCGAATCCGTAGCGAGCTTTGTCATTATATACCGATCCGAGGCGTCTATGGTATCCGCCGTCTTAAGGGGAGGATTGCCCGACGGAACAAAAACAACCTTATCGAGACCGGTTTTATCCCGCGCCTCTTCGGCAGCCCGCAAATGTCCGAAATGAATGGGATTGAAGGTGCCGCCAAGGATTCCTATGCGCAAAACCTACAACCCCATTTTCTCCAATGCGTCTTCTCCCCGCGCCCTCGATGCCGGGGCTTCTTCCGGGAGATAAAGCATTACCCCGCCCTTAACCGGCCTTATCACTATCTTGCCTTCCGCTGCAAGCTGAGTGGTTGTCTTTATGGGGTCTTCCCCCTCGAAATATTTCTTGAACGCATCGTTAAAACCGGAATATACCGTGTGTATACCCTTATAGCCCTCTTTCCTGAGGCTCACTATCGCCTTTTTTACAAACTCTTCAGAACTTAATTTCTCAGACATAACTCCCTCCTTTGTCCCCTTGATTTGTATCTGCAATTATTCCCTCAAATTATTCTCTCAGTTGGCCGCTCCCCAACACTATGAACTTCGTGCAGGTCAGCTCTTCAAGTCCCATAGGCCCCCGCGCGTGTATCTTATCGGTCGATATTCCTATTTCCGCGCCGAGCCCGAACTGGAAGCCGTCATTCAGTCTGGTGGACGCATTAACGAGCACCGCGGAGGAATCTACCTCCCTCAAAAACCTCATTGCCCTGTCGTAATTCATGGTGACTATGGAATCGGAATGCGCTGAGCCGTATTTCGCGATGTGATCCATTGCGTCATCCATATTCTTTACGACCTTCACATTTAATACAAGGTCGAGATATTCATTATGAAAATCTTCTTCCTTGGCCTCGTTAATATCGGGATATATACCCGTAGTCTTCGGACAGCCCTTTAATGCGACCCCTGCGTCTTTAAACCTCTTAAGCATCGCCGGCAAAAAAACCCCGGCAATGCCCTCGTCAACAAGCATTGTCTCCATCGCGTTGCAGGTTCCGGGCCTCTGCACCTTTGCGTTAAAGCATATATCTTCGGCCATGCCGGGATCCGCATCCCTGTCCACGAAAACATGGCAGACCCCTTTGTAATGCTTAAGCACGGGAATCCTCGAATTCTCGGTAACCGTTCTTATAAGCCCCTCGCCGCCGCGCGGAATTATCAAATCTACTATACCATCGAGCTTCAACATCTCCATGACCGCTTCCCTGTCCGGAATGTCTATAAACGTAACAGCGCCTTCATTGATGCCTTCGGCTTTCGCGACATCCCTGAGGATGCCTACGATAGCCCTGTTGGAATTGATAGCCTCAGAGCCGCCGCGCAGTATGACCGCGTTTCCGGCCTTAAGGCACAGGCTTGTCGCATCAGCCGTGACGTTCGGACGAGCCTCATAGATTATACCTATAACTCCTATCGGAACCCTCATCCTGCCGACGGTCATGCCGTTAGGCCGCCGCCACATCTTTGTTATCTCTCCTACGGGGTCGGGCAGTTGGGCTACCTCGACAAGTCCCTGCGCCATTTCATCAATGCGCTTTTCATTCAGGGTCAGCCTGTCGATCATCGCCTTGGAGAGCCCTTTCTTTGCCGCATACTCTATATCTTTTTTATTCTCCGAGACGAGTTCTTCAGCCCTGTCCTTAAGCGCCGCTGCCATTTTTACGAGGGCCGCGTTCTTTTGCCCCGATGACGCCCTCGCAAGGCTTCTTGCCCCCTCCTTCGCTTCCTTTGCCTTGGCAAGAACAAACTGCTTTATATCCATGCAACCTCCAGATTTTTGCATCAAGCGCTGAGCGTATAGCGTTATAGCGCAAATAATTATAACTCTATAAACTCAATAACGCAATAAACGCTATAACACGAATTTTTAACAGCCTGATTTTAATCATAGAACATCGGGGCCGGATTTTTGTTATAATAGTTTTAAATTTAACATCTTTCAGGAGGTTTTCTATGGCAACACCGATAGTTGATGCGGATCTCTGCATCGGATGCGGCTCATGCGTGGAGGTATGTCCGGAGGTATTTGAACTCAGGGATGACAAAGCATGGGTAATAGGCTACGACAAGTGCAATACCTGCGATTGTCAGGAGGCGGCAAATATCTGTCCTACTGAAGCAATAAAGTTCGAGTAATGCGTTATAGCGTTGAGCGTTATAGCGTTTATCGCGTTAGGGTTTTGACGCTATAACGCGTAACGCTCCACGCTATAACCGTTTCTTTGCCAGTTCTATAAGCCCGTAGACCTTCATATCTATGTAATCTCCGTCTTTCCTGCGAGTCTGGAGGGTTTCGTATATTTTATCGAGCGGCGTTTTGATTACCTCGATGTTCTCGCTCTCATCGGCAGGGTATTGTTCCTTGACGGCATCCGATGCAGGATAGGCGTTAACTGCAAGAAACACGCTTAAAATCTCGGTCGACATGCCGGAAGACACTGGCCCGTCGGTTAAATAAATAAAATCATCCGCTGTGTAACCGGTCTCTTCGATAAGCTCACGCCTTGCCGCATCAACCAAGCTTTCGCCTTTATCGTTTAAGCCTGCTGGAAATTCCACTACAAAGCCGTTTAAGACAGGCCTGAACTGCCTTATCAAGAGGAATTCCTTATGCTCCGTCACAGGCACAACCACCACTATACCGTCGCAGTTTACCCTTTCAACAGCCTCCCAATTTCTAAGGTTTCCGGAATGATCTCTATAAGTAAGGATTAGTGTCCTGAGAAACCTGCCTTCCCATACTATCTTTCTATCGATGATTTCCATTTCGACTCTTCTATTCTAAAAGTAAACCCTAACATTGCATAAAAAACAGCACTTATAAAGGCCTTAATCCGTAATGAAACTTTTTAGTATAGAGTGCATGTATGCCGAAAAGCCTTTACCTGCGGAACTCTCTAACAGCATACTCTTATACCCGTATTCAGCATCGGCGGTATCCACTTAATGAGGCGTATATTATCTTTGCTTTGCATAAAGAACAACACTTGTAAAGGCTTTAAGGCATATATGCACTCTATGCCGTTACGGATTATTATTAAGTCATTGAAGCAGACCTGCACTATATGCAATATATATCATGCAAACTATCCCGGAGGCCAGTGCATAGGCCGCCCGCCGAGAACATGCAAATGAATGTGGTAAACCGTCTGCCCGCTCTCCGGATTGCAGTTGGTCACTATCCTGAACCCCCTCTCTGCAATACCTTTATCGGATGCGATCTTATTGGCAACTTTAATCAGATGCCCGATGAGATTATTGTCTTCCTCTTTAATGTCGAGAGTTGTCGGGATATGCTTTTTGGGAATCACGAGAGCGTGAACCGGCGCTTGAGGATTCACGTCCTCAAAGGCAAGGGCATACTCGTCTTCATAAACTATTTTTGCGGGTATCTTCTTTTCGATGATCTTGCAGAATATACAATCGCTCATTTGCGTGCCTCCTGACAGCAAAATTCTTAAATAAAACCATTATAACAAGAAAGGCATTTGCTTGGAGCGACTTCGGCAGCCCAAGCGTGCCAGGGATGGCTAAGCGGGCTGGCGTAGCTTCGGAGAATGGCCGGATGCCATTCGAGAATGAAGCGGAAGGCAGATGCCTTTCTTGTTTTTACCTTTCATTACCTTTCAATATTCCTATAAAAACATGTCCTATTTCCTGTATGGCATGCAACACCGCCGTGCTGCTTGACCTTAATCAAAAGCGTGTCCGCATCGCAGTCATACAATATTTCCTTCACTTCTTGCACATTGCCCGAGGTCTCGCCTTTTTTCCAGTATTTCTGCCGGGACCTCGACCAGAAGTGCGTGAATCCGCTATCAACGGTCATCTCTAAAGATTTCTCGTTCATATACGCCATCATCAGGACGTCGCCGTTTTCAATGTCCTGTATTATGGCGGGGATAAGACCCCTTTCATCGTATTTAAGTTCCGGCAACATATTTTTACCCCTCCAATCTTGCCTCAATCTCTGATTTGAAATCTCTATGAAAATTAAACCCCGAATATCTCATTTATTCGCCTCTGCCATTCCTTTTCATCTATCACCTGAAATTCTATCCCCTTTGAAAATTCTTTATTCAGTTCTTTCCATTCTACTTTCCTGCCCAAGTCATTGCAAAACTTAAAGACGTTTCTCTTATACTTAGTGTCTTCGCTGCCTTTCAGGTGAATGCCTTTCGTTTCAACAACATAAACCATACTGAAATCTCTGCCTGTCTTATCAGCTTTCGTAAAGATAAAATCAGGGTATATTTTATTCTTACGCCATCCCTGAATGTAGTAATCCTGCCTTGAAATATTCCGGTACCACCACAAAAGCTTTTCCTGCTCGTCAAGGTATATTGCAATGGATTTTTCCATCTCGTTGAATTCTTCTTCCGGGATGAAATCAAAAAGGCTCCTTGCAACTTCCGAATGGTCATCCCTGATGAGTTTTCTGCTACACTTTTTCACTGTTATGCTTGGTGGAAGCTCATAACCTCCCTTATCGGCAAGGAGGAAAAACCACAATCTCTTTTCCCCAAGCAGTTCTTTAAAAATATTCTCGGATAGTCTGTCTCTTTCATCCATCAAGTGCTTACGTGTTTCCTCAATGATAAACGCAAGGTTATTTGTAACTTTCTCTTTACTGTTTTTCTTCAGCAAAGCAGCGAAAATCTCTTTCCCGATATCATGGGCAATCCAGGGATTAGGGATAATGTCCAGCAACTGCCTTGTCATAAGAACATGGTCAAGCTTTAGTCCTCCGCGCCTTGTTATCCGTCCTCTTTCCTCAATTAGTTCAGTCACGTCTTCACTTAAGCCCACGGCAATTTCCTGATCCTGTGTAGTTATTTCTCCAAGCACAACATTCTTGATTTCAGTCAAATCAGCATTATTCCAGTCTATCCTGCTTAAAATGTCCATGTCATAGTTGACATTACGCCAGCCGCCGTTTTCCTGAATCACAAATTTCGGCAGATAGACCCTGCCCTCAAAGACCTTGAATTTGTCCCTATACCTGACAGTCTTTTCCTTTGTAGCATCCTCTAAAGCGGGATCACCCTCTTTAACAGTCACCCGTGAAGCCAGGTCACCTAAGCCTTCTACCTCAAAACCCTTCTTGATGCTCTCCAAAAGAACGCCTGCTTTCGGCCTATGGCAAAAGACATAGCTTTCATCAAGGTCTTTGACTTTGGTTTTGCGGGCTTTACACTGCCTGAGAATTCTTCCCACCAACTGAGTAATGCTCAACTGTGAACCCGGATTCGTCAATACCGTAAGGATATATGCAAAGGCGCAGTCCCATCCTTCCTGAAGCGCCTGCTTGGTAATGATATACCTGATCTCACAATCACGGCTTAAAAGGTCTATGCCTTCTATGTCATCTTTTTCGCTGCTTTTGATAGCTATCTCATTTTCTGATACACCGCATTGCTTAATCAAATATTCTCTTACATCCTCTGCATGAATATATTTTGTTCCCCTCTGTTCTTTGCCTGTTCTTTCAGCCTGAATTAGGCAGATAGGCCTGATATGTTCGCCTGTGTTTGCTTCATATTCCTTTGCCTTGCGTTCAAGGTAATCCCTCTTTTCTTTTGATGCAAGCATCACGTCTTTCCAGTCAGGACTCGATTTATTGATGACATTCAAATCAAGCTTAATCATATCTTCTCTATTGAGGGCCTGCCCGCTGACATTTACAAGAAGATTTGCATTTTTTGGCGGAGTGGCGGAAAGCTCAACAATTATTGATGGGTTGAAGCCCCTGATTGTATCACGGGCTGTTTCAGTATAAGCCCTATGGCCTTCGTCTATAATGATTATGGGTTTAAGTAGTCTCAGGGTATTCCCGAGAGATGTTTTT
>JACREW010000187.1 GCA_016212685.1 Nitrospirota bacterium | reverse complement strand
TTTATGTCGAACAAAGCTATATCCTGCTTCCGGTTAAAAACGAACAGTTTGCCGATCTCATAAGACCCGCCGTCTTCCGTCTTTACTACAAGCGAATTGCCGACATCGTCAAGCCATTTGACGATTAACTTGCAGTTTGTTGCGATAATCCCATCCCTGTCCGCAATAAAGCCGCTTCCCGAAACAATCACATTCCCCTGCCTGTCTTTAATAACAATCTCGACAGCCGATTTCTTCTGTTTTAACAAAACATCCGGGTCTCTCGCCTCGGATGCCGAGACAACAAACAATAAGAAATAAATACCTACTAAAAATATGACGGGGAAGGATATTGAAGCGACTATTTTCATATTCCCAGAACTATCTCCCTTTCTTCCATATCCACCTTGTCGATCCTGACATGCACCTCTTTGCCGACGGTATACCTTTTTTTCTTATGAATGCCGTAAAGGCTCCGGCTCTTTTCGTCGTACTGATAAAAGTCATCGGTCATGAATGATACGTGAAGAAAGCCCTCCACGTAATAATCCTTCAGCCTTATCTTCAGTCCGTGCGACGCTACAGCTACCACCTTGCCCTCGAATTCGTCGCCGACCTTATCCTTCATAAACCAGACCCTCATGGCATCGAGCACCTTTCTTTCCGCATCGTCGGCCTGTCTCTCCATTTTCGACGAATGAAAGGCTATATCCCCTAAAATCGACTCAAGCTCTTTTATTCTTTTATCTCCGAGGTGTTTTTTCGCGAGGACTTCGCTTAGTATCCTGTGAATGACAAGGTCGGGATACCTTCTTATAGGCGACGTGAAATGGGTGTAAGACCCGGACGCAAGCCCGAAATGGCCGACGTTTACAGGAGAGTATTTGGCCTGCTTCAGGCTCCTCAATATCATATGGCTTATTATGTCTTCCTCCGGCGTGCCCTGAATCTGCTTTAAAAGTCCGGGGAAATCCCTTGCTTTCATGCCCTTCCTGCCTTTATGTATGCCGAGGGTATTGATAGTCTTCATTATATCCTCAAGCTTCGTAATGTCCGGCTCTTCATGAATCCTGTAGAGGCTCGGAATTCCTAAATTCTCGAGATGCCCTGCGACAGCCTCATTGGCGGCGATCATGAACTCCTCTATCATCATATGCGCGAAATTCCTTACTGCCCTTATGATATTTTCCGGATTTCCCTGAATATCGAGAAGCACTTCAGGCTCGGGAAGGTCAAAGTCGAGGCTTCCTCTCTTAAGCCTGCCCGCTTTCAAAATATCGCACAACTCTCCCATCATCTCGAAATCACGCAGCAGATAACCGTATCTTTCCCTCACGGTTTTATCTTCATCGACCAGTATTTCTTTAACGGATGTATACGTCATCCTCTCGTTGCTGTTGATAATGCTCTGATAGAATTTCCGGTTTATCCTTTCTCCGGTTCCGTCAAAATCCATCTCAACCGTGAACGCGAACCTGTCGACTTTGGGTTTTAAACTGCATAGGTCTTCCGATAGTTCCTTCGGAAGCATGGGAATAACCCTGTCAGGGAAGTAAACGCTCGTGCCTCTTTTCCGCGCCTCCGCGTCGAGAAAAGAACCCCATTTCACGTAATGACCGACATCCGCTATATGCACCCATAATCTATAACCGTCGTCGGTCCTTGCAATCGATATCGCGTCGTCGAAGTCCTTTGCCCTTTCACCGTCTATGGTAACCGTGGGAAGACTGCGCAGGTCTTTTCTTTTATGTAATCCCCCCTCGCCCCCCTTTAGTAAAGGGGGGATGGGGGGAATTTTTGCATAAAGACCCTTTGCTTCTTCAAGGGCATTGTGCGAAAACCTTCTCGGCAGATTAAGTTCATCTATAATGCCTTCCACCTCGTCGAGCGGGCTTTCGGGTTTTTTTAGAATCTTAACTATCCTGCCCGCAGGAGTTCTTTTGTCCGTGGGATAGCTTATTATCTCCGCGATAACGCTGTCTCCGTCCTTTGCCTTACCGGTCTCCTTCGGAGCTATATAAAGATCAAAAGGGACTGCCCTGTTTTTCGGCTTAACATAGAAACCTGTCCTGCTTGTTTCAAATGTCCCGGCTACGCGGGCATGAGCCCTTTCGAGGATGCGGATTATCCGGCCTTCCCGCCTGTGCCTGTTTTCCATCCGGGCCACGACCCTGTCGTTGTCCATAGCGCCGAGGGTTGCCCTTGCAGGGATGAATACGTCCCTCTCCCCCGGTTTTTCGAGTATCACAAAACCGTAGCCATCCCTGTGAGCCTCGAAATAGCCCGTAACAAGGCTCATCTCCTCGGACAAGCCGTAAAGCCCTTTTCTCGTCCTGACAATATTGCCGTCATTGATCATTTCTCTCAGGAACCTTTTGAGCTTGCGGCTTTCAGGCGGTGTAAGGTTTAAGTTATAGACTACTTCACGGAAACTGAGAGGTTGAGCGGCTTTTTCTTTGAAGAAAGATGTAAGGGATTCTTTGGTGATCATAGACTATCAGCCTTAGAAAAAGCATATTCTTTTTTCATTGATTCTGTCACCTTTGTTTTATCAACACATTAAAGCCTGCCTGTTCAAATCTTATCGCCTTTGCTTTTGCATGGTCTGCGTCTGCTTCGTTGATCAAAGCCAGCCATGCCGAAGTGTCAACAAAGACGGTTTCTTTCATTTTTTAGGTACACCGTAGAGATAATGATCGTGCTGAGATGAAAGATCGGCGATTCCGGTGTCGATAGTGATCTTATCAATATCTAATAGGGCGTTCGCCTTCTTTGTGATTTTTTTCTTTGGAACTAAAATTTCCTTTTTCATGAAGTGTACCATCTTGAGCATTTTTTCCTGAAGTTCAGAAGGCATCCCCTCAATCTCTTGAATTAATTGTTTTTTTATTGTTATAGGCATAACATTCTCCTTTTTAAAAGTATAACAAATCTTCCTTTAAAACCGATACTACAATTGTTATTAATATAGCCGTAGACGCTCTTGATTCCGCTCATCCCATTTCATGCACAAAGCCTGCTGTTCGTAGCATAAATATGGCTGTCCCGACATAACTAATCCTCTAAAAATTCCAGCATTTCCGCAGGCGATACTATTTTAATCTTTCCGATATTTTTCAGTTTCTTCAGGTGAGCGTCTCCTGAAACAATATATTCCGCCTTGAGCGCTATAGCGCAGGCAATAAATTTGTTGTCGGCGGGGTCTTCTTTTATCCATAACTGCTCTTGGGGATTGTTTACAAACAGGAGATTAAAATTCCTCTCAAAAGCCGACGTCAGCCTGTATAAGAGGGAATTGTCCTCAAACTCAAATCTGCTCAATACATCAAAATATTCTTTCAGGATAGGCTTTGACACGCAGAGCGTCAATCTGCCGGAGAACCAATATTCAATAACCTTGAGGGGAATGCCTCCGAAAAATGAGGAAACGAATACATTTGTGTCTATTACCGCTCTCATTTTCCGGAGCGTACTTTTCTGACGGTCTTTTCTACATCCGATGCTTTATAGCCCTTGTTTTTCAGGGAACTCCCGATTTCGCTCCAGAGCCCTTTCATTGCGTTTTCAATATTGTGCTCTTCCACATAGTCTTTCATAAGCTCGCGGAGCTTTTCGTTGACGGATTTATGCTCAAACCTGCTCAGTCTCTGAAACTTATCCTTTATGTCCTTGTCAACTCTTACCAATATCTGCGAAGTCATCCGACACCTCCGTTGATAGCATATATATCA
>JACREW010000189.1 GCA_016212685.1 Nitrospirota bacterium | reverse complement strand
CATCGTTATTACCGCAAGTTCAGGTATCCTGTGAGCAAGTTCGCGAGGTTTTTCTGCACCGGCTGCGGCAGGTGCAGCAGGGCATGCATGGCCGGGATAAATCTGAAGGAAACGTTGAACGCGCTATTAAGGGAGACGGACGTTTCGATATGGAAAAAACAGTAATCAGAGAGTCCAATTACAGAATTAGAAATGCCAGGGTCATAAAGGCAAGGGAGATGACTGCGCATGAAAAGCTCTTTGAGATAGCGCTCGAAGGAGGGGAGAATCTCGATTATGAGCCGGGACAGTTTGTAATAGTCTCCCTTTTGGGGATTGGAGAGGCGCCCATATCTATTTGTTCCTCTCCCACAAAGGCGGGTTCATTCGAGCTTTGCGTAAGGGCTGTAGGAAAGGTCACGAGCGCTATGCACAGGCTGGAGGCAGGGGACGATATAGGCGTCAGGGGGCCGTACGGCAAAGGCTTTCCCATAAGAATACTTGAAGGGAACGATCTGCTTTTCATTGCGGGAGGCCTCGGCATAGCGCCGCTCCGCTCCCTTATCAAGTATGCATTCGACAATCGCCGCGACTTCGGAAAGATACATATTCTGTTGGGATGCAAGACCTCTGAGGATATGCTTTTTTCGGATGAGCTTAGCCAGTGGTTCAAACGAATGGATGTTCATTATGAATGTACGGTAGACCGCGCCGCGCCCGACTGGGCCGGGCATGTGGGGCAGATTACCACGCTTATACCCGGCGTCCACCTCGAGTCTGGAAGGACGTTTGCCGTGATTGTCGGTCCGCCTATCATGTATAGGTTTGTAATAAAGGAAATCCTGGCTAAAGACATACCGGAACGCCAGATATTTGTTTCTCTCGAAAGGCATATGAAATGCGGCATGGGCAAATGCGGCAGGTGCCAGATACAGAATCTCTACTGTTGTCAGGACGGTCCGGTATTTAACTATGCGGAGATTAAGAATATGAAAGAGGCCATTTAGACGGGGAGATAATATGAAGAGACCTAAAACAGCCTTTTTCGACCTTTCGTGCTGCGAGGGTTGCCAACTTCAGATTGCCAATTTTGGCGAATCGCTGTTGGACATCCTCGATATTATCGATGTGGTAGAATTCCGCGAGGTCATGTCCGAAAGGTGGGACAAGGAGATAGACGCGGCAATAGTCGAAGGCAGCGTAACCGACGGGCACGCGGCAGAAAGGCTAAAACAGATAAGAGAGCGGTCTAAAATACTGATAGCTTACGGTTCGTGCGCGACCATAGGCGGCGTGAACGGAATGAAAAACAGCTTCGACCTTGCGGAAATACGAAAATATGTTTACGGGGAGGAGTATAAATTTTTCCCGACGGCAACGACAAAGGCGATTCATCAGGTTGTAAAGGTCGATTACTTCGTAAACGGCTGTCCGATCTATCCGCCAGAGTTCGAAAGGGTCTTGAAAAACGCGCTTCAGGGGATTCCTTATTATGCGCCTGATTATGCGGTCTGTGTGGAATGCAAGCTTAACGAGAACGTCTGCATGTACGACAGGGGCGTTGCCTGCCTCGGCCCCGTAACGAGGGCGGGCTGCAACTCTTGGTGCATAAATAACGGGAATATCTGCTATGGATGCCGGGGTATTGTGAGCAATCCCAATGAAAAGGGCATGAAGGACGTAATTGCGAGATACGGCATGGATACGAGGCTCATCGTCAACAAGATGGATATGTATAACAAGTGCAGGGAGCTTGTAGAGCATGAAGAAGAAGATTGAGCACAGCATGAAGATAAATGTCGAATATCTCACAAGGGTCGAGGGACACGGAAACATTGTCGTAAATATCAAAGAAGGCAAGCTCGAAGAATGCCGCCTCGATATTGTTGAGGCGCCGCGCTTTTTCGAGGGAATATTGAGAGGCCGCTCAATATTCGAGGCGCAGCATATCACGAGCAGGATCTGCGGCATATGTGCGTGCGGGCATTCCCTTGCCTCGATTCAGGCTGCGGAAGACGCCCTCGGCATTGCGCCTTCGGCGCAGACCGTAAAACTAAGGAAATTGCTTTTGCATATGGAAATACTCGACAGCCATATACTGCACATATATCTTTTAGCAGCGCCGGATCTGCTCGGCGTCAAGAGCTTTATCCCGCTGATAGAAACGCATAATAAGGTTGTGCGCCGCGCATTGAGAATGAAAAAGGCATGTAACGATGTGTGCGATGCTCTTGTCGGGAGGCATGTGCATCCTGTATCCGCGATTGTCGGCGGATTTACGAAACTGCCGAAACAGAAAGACCTCGATGCCATGCATAATATGCTTACAGGCATAAGACCTGATATGGAGGCTACTATCGACCTTATTTCAAAACTGAAATTCCCGGAATTTGAAAGGGATACGGAGTATGTAGCGCTCATCAGCGATGAGAGCGAATATCCGTTTCTGGGCGGCGATATAGGCTCCACCGACGGCGTGAGGCTCGATAAAAAGGATTATAAGAAGGCAACAAATGAATTCATTGTGCCTCATTCTTCTGCGAAGCATACGAAGCTGAGCCGCGAATCTTACGCGGTAGGCGCATTGGCGCGTTTTAATCTCAATTATGAAAAGCTCCATCATAAGGCAAAAGAGACCGCGTCGGTTTTAGGAATGAAGCCTAAATGCATAAACCCTAATCTCAAAAAGGCGGCTCAGCTTATAGAATCCGCGCACTGCCTTGAGGATGCTATTGCGACTATAGAGGACTTGCAGAATAATGGAATAGACTATTCGGAGGAAATTGTAGTGGGAGTTAACGAGCAGAAGAAAATCCCTGTAAAGGCTGGAAACGGCGTAGGCGCGGTCGAGGTCCCGAGAGGCATTCTTTATCATAACTATGAGATAGACGATGACGGAATAATTGTTCATGCAAACTGCATAATACCCACAAATCAGAATCTCAACAACATAGAACGCGACATGAAAAAGCTCGTGCCGGAACTGCTTGCAGAGAATGAAAAGAGCGAAGAAGAAATAACGCTCGCCCTTGAAATGCTCGTCAGGGCATATGACCCGTGCATTTCATGCTCCACGCATATGCTGAAAGTAGGATTTATTGATAAATGAGATTAAGTGCAGAAGGATATATACTTTTTCTTTTTGTGTTAAACTAATATAATTCTTTTGCAGGAGGTTTTTTGATGCCTAAAACGATAGAGGCTATATATGAAGATGGAGTTTTTAAGCCGCTTAAGAAGATAAGGCTTCATGAGCATCAGAAGGTTGAATTAAATATCTATACGCAGGATGAAGCAGACGACGCTACTAAAACGGCACTGAGCATCATAGGCATCGGGAAAAGTTCATTTAAGGATACCGCCTTGAAACACGATGAATATCTCTACGGCAAAAAACGCTCCCTTTTAAAGAAAAGCAAATGATGGCCTTCATTGATACCGGCGCATGGATTGCTGTTGCCGACAGAAACGGCCAGTATTCTCAAGAAGCAGGCAGGCTATATAGAGGACTAATACTTGAAAGGCAACAGCTTGTTACATCTGATTTCGTTCTCGTTGAAACATATAATCTTCTTTTAAAAACCATCGGCAATAAAGCAACGATTAGCTTTGAAAATAAATTGAAGATGATTCCTTTTCTGAAAGTTGCGCCTATAACCATGCATGATTGGGAAAGGGCATGGAAGATTCTTGAAAAATACAGCGATAAGGATTTTTCATTTACAGATTGCACAAGCTTTGCGCTTATGGAAAGGCTAAAGATTAGAAATGCATTTTCTTTTGATTCTCATTTCAGTCAGTTTGGATTTCTTCTAATAAACTGAAGTATAATCTGCATAAATTTAATCGATAAATTGACAAACTTTTCCTCTAAGATTTACACTAAAAGACTTATAAACTAATTGATACGGGAGGAAAAATTGTTAAAAACAGTGGAAGATATATCGGCTACGAAGAAGCGGCTTAAAATAGAGATACCAGCCGGGGCCATAGAATCGGAGATTAAGCGCGGCCTCGGAGAAGCTCAGAAGAGGGCAAGAATCCCCGGTTTCAGGCCCGGCAAGGCTCCGATGAGCATCATTGAAAAACAGTTCGGCAAGGAAATAGAGGCCGATATCCTTGAAAAGATAATTCCTGATTATTACCTTAAGGCCGTAAAAGAGGCCGATATAACGCCTGTGTCACGGCCTGTTATCGAAGAGTCATTCGATTTCAAGAGAAACGAGTCCCTTTCGATGACCCTTTCTGTCGAGGTCAGGCCGAAGATTGAAAACCTGAACTATGAGGAAATAACCGTTAAAGAAGTTCCCATCGAAGTGAAAGACGAAGATGTGGATGAGGTATTAAAAAGGCTTGCGGAGGAAAGGGCTACATATGAATCCGTTGACGACGCTGTAGGGGCGGAAGACCTCATAACAATAGATTATACAGTGAAGGATGACGGCGCTGCCGCGAACGATGTTGTTTTAAAGGTGGGCAGCGGACCCTATCCTCAGGAGTTTTTCGACGGTCTTATAGGCAAGAAAAAGGACGAAGAATTCGAGGTTACGGCAGGCTTTCCGGAGGGTTTACAGTCGACGTTTGCAGGGAAAAAACCGACGTTCAATGTAAAGGTCAAGGAAGTAAAAAGGCGCAGCCTGCCTCCTATCGATGACGAGTTTGCAAAGGATCTGGGTTTTGAGAACATAGGATTATTAAAGGATAAGGTAAAGGAGAACATTCTTTTATCCAAAAACAGGGACGCGGAAAGGACCAAACAGAGGGAGATTCTCGACAAACTTATCGAATCCCACGAGTTCGAGGCGCCCGAAGGCCTTGTTAAAGCCGAGATAGGCTCGACCGTTGCGGAGATAAAGGCGAGAGGCGGAAACGAAAAGACGGAAGAATCCCTTGCCGAAGAGATAAAACCCCACGCTGAGAAAGGGGTGAAGGCGTCCATTCTCCTCGAGATGATAGGAGAGAAAGAGGGAATAAATGTTTCCGACGACGAGGTTAAGGAGGAGATAATCGAGACCGCTCAGAGGGCATACGTATCTCCGGAGAATATCATGAAGTATTATGTCGCGCGGGACGGGTCGCTGGAGGGCTTGAAACGCACCGTCTTTGAAAAGAAGGTGCTAAACTTTCTCGTGAATAAAGCGAAAATAGAAAAAGGAGAATGACATGAGCATAATTCCCATGGTTATAGAGCAGACAGGAAGGACCGAGCGGGCTTATGATATTTATTCGAGGCTTTTAAAGGACAGGATCATATTTATCGGCACCGCCATAGACGACAACATAGCTAACGTGGTCATAGCGCAATTGCTTTTCTTACAGACGGAAGATCCTGAGAAGGATATTAATGTGTATATAAATTCTCCGGGCGGCGTTGTATCGGCCGGCCTTGCCATATACGATACAATGCAGTATGTAAAGCCGGATATCGCCACATACTGCATCGGACAGGCGGCAAGCATGGGGGCGTTGCTTTTATG
>JACREW010000183.1 GCA_016212685.1 Nitrospirota bacterium | reverse complement strand
TTTTGATTTCTGTATCTATACTCTATGATTTATCCCTAATTTGTGATCTGATTCCGGAGGGATAATCAGAATGACTATATTAGAATACAAAATGTTCATATCTTTGTCAATACAGATTTTCTTCGCATTGGGCTATGATTCGGGTAATTTCATCTTCCGATATGTCCGGCAGCAGTATCCTGTCGTTTTCGTCACGTTCGAGTTTGGTTATGCCCGGGAATTGTCTTTCGAGCAGTTTCATGTTTAACGCCTGTCGCTTTACTATCTCCAGGAGCCTCCGGTTTTCTTCCTCGATGTTGTATTTATCGATTGCGGCCCTTACGGCGAACTTCAGTTCCATGTCGTCCCACGGCTTTGTGAAAAACCTGTAGATTTCGCCCTTATTGATGGCCTTCATTGCCGCCTCTATGCTCGCATGGCCCGTGAGCATTATGCGGATTACGTCCGGAAATTGTTCGCGCACCATCGCAAGGAACTCGGAGCCCGTAATATCGGGCATCTTTTCGTCGGATACGACAACTTTTACAGGATTGTTTTTCAATATTTCAATGCCTTCGAGCGCTCCTGCTGCGGAGTATATCTCATACGGCTCGTCCGTAAATACCCTCTTCAGAGAAGCGATTACGTTCGGCTCATCGTCTACTATCAAAATAGCGTCTTGTGCCATGTCTGCTCCTTTTGATCAGTTGCTGTCTATATTATATCTTACTATTGCAGCCCTGACCGCATCCCGTATCTCAGTCTCTTCCCACGGCTTTGTGAAAAACCTGAAGATCTCTCCTTTGTTTATCGCTTTCATCGCCGCCTCTATGCTCGCGTATCCGGTAAGCAGTATTCTTATAGTCCTCGGATATTTATTTCTAACCGCCGCCAAAAATTCCGAACCCGATACCTCCGGCATTCTTTCATCGGATATAACGACATGAATAGGATGCTTTTTTTCAAATACCGCCAGTCCTTCCGACGCGCTGTTAGCCTCATATATATCATACGGCTCGTCTATGAATATTCTTTTCAATGAGGAAATAACATTCGGCTCGTCGTCTACTATTAAAATATTGTATCTCTCCATTCAAAACCTCCTATGCTCTTTATCTTTTTTATGTGTTCCGCAGAAAGGGCATATATTCCACTCTTCTTCGAGAGGCATCTTGCAATTATGGCATATATTGGTTTTAAATGCGCCGCAGTGGGGGCAAAACAGGAATTTCATATCGATTAGATTGCCGCAATTCCCGCACTGGCGTTCATATTTTGTGGGCGGGCCTATTACGCGTATAAGCTCGTCGAGCGTAGTGATGCCTAATCTGACCTTTTCTATGCCGTCCTCCATCAATGTCCTCATGCCGCCCGCCTTTGCAAGGTTCATGAGCTCCGATTCCTTATATTCGGTAATTATGATCCGGCGAAAATCATCGTTCATAACAAACATCTCAAAAACGCCTGTCCTTCCAAGGTATCCCGTGTTATTGCATTTGCCGCATCCTTTCCCTATAGAGACTTCTTGAAACGTGTTTTTCGAGATTTTCAGGAGATTCATGACGTCTTCATCCGGAGAGGCCGCTGTTTTGCAATGCCGGCAGACCCTTCTTACGAGCCTCTGAGCTATTATCCCCTCGATGGCCGACGCGATAAGATAGGGCTTGACTCCTATGTCTATAAGCCTGGTTATGGATGCGACGGTATTGTTTGTATGAAGGCTGGTCAGCACCATATGGCCTGTGATGGCCGCCTTAAATGCCACATCCGCCGTTTCGTAATCGCGTATTTCTCCTACCAGTATTACGTCGGGGTCCTGCCTGAGCGTTGACCTTAATATTGACGCAAAGGAGAGGCCTATCTTTTCCCTGACATAAATTTGATTTGCGTCTTCGAGGAAATATTCGACGGGGTCTTCTATTGTTTCGTAGTTTTTTGTGGATTGGAGCATTTCGTAAAGAATGGAATAAAGCGTTGTGGTCTTGCCGCTGCCGGTCGGTCCCGTTGATATCAATATGCCCTGCGGTTTCTTGATAACCACCGCGAGTTTCCGGAGGTCGTTGTCGAGCATGCCGAGTTCCGCGATCTTTTTCGTGGAAGCCCCTTTGTCCAGTATCCTCATAACGACTTTTTCGCCGTTTATAGTAGGCATTGTGGAAACCCTGACGTCCACGATCCGGGCGCCTGTTTTTAACGTGATCCTTCCGTCCTGCGGCTTGCGGCGCTCCGAGATATCCATCTTGGCGAGTATCTTCACGCGGGATATGGCGGCGGTATGCAAATGAGAGGGAATTTTGAGCTTCGTATGGAGCATTCCGTCTATTCTGTATCTGACGATGGTGTATTTTGTTTTCGGTTCGATATGTATATCGCTCGCCTGATAACGCAGCGCCTCCATAATGATCGCGTTTACGATCCTTATTATGGGAGGGACACCGGATGTATTGAGCAGTTCCTGAACATTAACGTCCGATTCCTCGTCTTCTATTACTATATCTATTTCCTCTATAGGCTCCAACTCGAATGTCTCTTCCAATTCGACCGGCGCTTCGGTTCCCGTCTTTTCTCCGTAAATCCTTTTGATCTGAGCGGCAATATCCGATGACTTCGCGACTACTGAACTTACATTAAAACCGGTGAGCATCGAGATGCTGTCGGTTTTGACGATATCCGAAGGGTCGGCCATCGCAATTGTGAGGGTTTTGCCTTCTAACTTTACCGGGATCAGTCTGTTCTTTTCGCAGAGTTCGCGCGGAAGGAACTTTGCGACATTGGGATTTATGTGCGCCTCTTTAAGGTCTATGTAATCCAGGTTCTGGTGCTTCTGGATCGCCTGAACTATCTTCGATTCTGTCGTGAATCCAAGGCGGACTATGGCATCGCTTATGAATTCGTCCTTGTCTTTTTCTTTCAATGCCCTGCTGAGCTGCTCATTGGTGATGATGCCAGATTTCACGAGTATGCTGCCTAAAATTCCCCTGTATTCGTCGAACAGGTTGGAGTATTGCTTTATGCGAGTTTCCTGTTTTTTGGCGAGTTCCTTAAGTTTTTTGTTCTCCTGAGTCAATACGTACTGATGAAGGGCGATGCTCACGGTCAGCCGCAGGTCTTCGTCGCCCCACGGTTTCGTTATGAATTTATAAACCGCGCCTTCATTTACAGCGCCCATTATCGCCTGAATATCCGCATGGCCTGTGAGCATGATCCGTATGGTCTCGGGCCATCTGTTTTTAATCTCTCTGAGCAGTTCGGAACCTAACATCCCGGGCATTCTGTGGTCGGAAATCACCAGGTGAACGACGGTGTTTTCCATAATATTAAGAGCATCTTCACCTGATGCAGCAGTCAGGATTTCATAGTTTTCATCGAGGAATATACGCCTGAGCGCATGGAGCACATTTTCTTCGTCATCCACAAAGAGCAGAGTAAACCTTTTCTGCCCGGAATCCGGCATCTCTCCGGAGCGGATTATTTCATCTTCGGATCCGTCTTTTTTTACTGCCTTGAAGAGTTCAGCGTATTTACTCATAATTTTCCATGCTATTCACTGTTCACTATTCACTTTTTCAACGGCAATGTTATTACAAAAGTTGATCCTTTCCCCATTTCACTCTTCACTTCGATGCTTCCCCTGTATTGGGATATAATATCATAGGTTACTGCCAGACCCATTCCCGTGCCTTTGCCCACATCCCTTGTGGTAAAGAACGGCTCAAAGATACGGTCCTGTATTTCAGGTGGTATCCCCCTCCCATTGTCAGCAATGAAAATGACTGCATTATCTCCACGCTGTTCTGTCTTAACCGTTATTATTAAGTTATCGTCCCCTGACTGGAGGGCATTTAACAGGATGTTCAGAAACGCCTGGCATATAAGCCCCGTGTTGCCGAAGAAACCTGCAGCCTGACCATACTGTTTTACGATCTTTGCCGACCTGTCTTTTATCTCATTTGAAAGCACGCTGATGGTATTGTCCATCTCTGCGTTGATATTCATCTCCCTGTCAGCAGCTTCATCTATATGGGAAAAGCCCTTCAGGTTTGCCACTATGTTCTTTATGCGCTCAGCGCCGTCAATGCTCTGCTTTATTAGATCATGGATATCGGCCTTTATAAAGTCGATTCTTAATTTTTTATACAATTCCTCTGCTTCTTTTCCTATGACCTCTGACCCTTGACCCTTGACCTTGTAGAACTGGATAATTTCGTTAAGATTTCCTATGTATTTTTTTAATGTATTGAGATTGCTGTATATGAAACCTATTGGATTGTTGATCTCATGGGCAACGCTTGCAGCGAGCTGCCCGATGGATGCCATCTTTTCCTGCTGGAGCAGTCTTGTGTGAGCCTTTTTCAGTTCTGCCGTTCTTTCTTCTACCTTTTGTTCGAGGGTTTCTGATAGTTCTTTGTATTTCTTCTCCGAGGCGGCTAAGTTTCTGTTAGTTTCAAGGAGTTCTTCATAAGACCTTTTTACAACGGTTGTATGCAGTTCTGTGGTGAATACCCGTTTTACGATGTTCCTTATTATGATGTTGAGACCTGCAAAAGCAGTCTCCATGAGGTTCGAGAGAAACCGTTCATTTAATGCTTCCGGTGCGGATACGAAAAAGAGACCGATGGGCTCGGCCTCATGATGGATGGTGGATAATCGCCAGTTGACACCTTTCAAGGTTTCCGGTTTCCCGGGGATTTCTTTTGCCGCGGCCTCCATTGCCATTGACGGCAATTCTTTGTTGTCCGGGATATTACCCTCTGCCCACAGGAATTTGCCCTTGCTATCCGTAACAGCCGCGAGGTCTGCGCCTGCCCCCACTATTGCCTTTAACAGAGGGAGCACATCCGTAGCGCCCAGTATGTCTTTAAGCCCCATATCTGCGCCGAGGGAAAAATCTATCCTGTCCATTTGTTCCATACTATTGTCCTGCCAATTCAGTGCTTACCTTTGTAAGATTGTCCACAAACATCTCTTTTGAGAGCATATGCTTTTCTTTCAGGCTGTGGCGGCTGTCGATGTAATCGTAAGTAAGCTCCACAAGCCTTCTGAATGTTTCGAGCACACCCTGTCCGTATAATGCGGATGCCATAAAAACAGGAATGCCTGTGGGTTCCCATACCCTGCGAATTTCATCTTCTGAGACAATATCCTTCAAGTCCCTTTTATTGAATTGTATGACGAGCGGCATTTTTTCTATATCGATGCCTACAAAGGCCAGGTTTTTTTCGAGGTTCGCAAAGCTCTCGGAATTGTTCGCGGTTTCGGACAACTGGGAATCCGCTATAAAGGCGATGCCGTCGGCCCTTGCCAATACGGCCTTTCTGGTGGCGTCGTGGCGCACCTGGCCGGGGACGGTATAAACCTTTACCTTTATCTTGAGTCCGCTCGGGGCCGTAAAGAAAAAAGGGAGCAGATCGAAAAATATGGTCCTGTCGTCCTTTGTGTCGAGGGTCATCAAATCCCCCCTGCCTTCTACGGCAAGGATATCGTGAAGCTGTAAAAGATTGGTAGTTTTACCCGACATGGCAGGCCCGTAATATACGAGCTTTAAAACCATCCTTTGTTCGATTTCGTCGTATTCAATCATGATTTATTTTATCCTTTTCCATACGAATATCCCGCTTTTAGAGGGATCTATATGATACCCTCTCTTCATGGTCTCGATGTTTCGCTCGTTGAGCGTCATCCCTTTTCTCAAAAGCAGCAGCCCTGTGCCGGTCATTACGTCTCTCGATACGATCAGCCCGGGCATTAAGTCTTTAGGTCTCAATTCAACCTCCATAGCATCGGCAGCGCCGACGTTTATAGTTATTTTTTCTCTTGCGACCTCATGAAGCATTCCGTACAGTTCGGGGTCGAATTGTATGCCCGATAAGGATTTTACGACGTTCAGAGCGCTTTCTATGGAAAGTTTACCGGCACCGCCGCTTGTCAATCTGTCCAGCTTGTCCGCTATCGCTATTATTCTTGAGCCGAGCGGTATCTTATTGCCGGACAGCCTGTCCGGAAAACCGTTTCCGTCATGCCATTCGTGATGACTCCGTATAAGCATTCCGGCTTCGCGCAGTTCTTCGACGGGGTCGACGGCGGCCTGTCCCCGAACAGGATGTTTTGTGTATTCCTCCATTTCATCGGGAGTAAGTTCATCCGTGTTCTTAAATAGCACAATATCGGGAATGCCTATCTTTCCGATGTCATGCAATTGAGCGGCTGTAGTTATAGCATCGACTTCCGATTTGCTCAAGCCTAATTTTTCGGCGATGCCCTCGGAAAGCGCGGCAACGGTATTCGAATGGCTGCGTACGGTCTTGTCCCTCAATTCGATGAGATTGGAAAAAGCGGTTATGAACTCTTTTAAGTTTGTTTTAAGTTTTTCGTTGAGGGTGTTCAATTCCTTGTTCTGTTTTGTCAGCTCTACAGTATGTTGCTGCACGTAAAATTCAAGCTCGGTGTTCCATTTTTTCAGTTCTTCGTTTTGTTTTTTCGTAAGCTCTGAAAGGCGTCTGTTTTCCTTTTTCAGTCTGTAGGTCTCTATCGAGTTCAGGACGCTTAACATCAGGTCATTGTCGTCCCACGGCTTGGTAATATACTTGAATGCGCCGCCCTTATTGATCGCGTCCATGGCCGCATTTACATCGGCATAGCCGGTCAGCACGATCCTGACGGAATCAGGCTGGAGTCTCTTTGCCTTTTCAAGAAATTGAGCGCCGCTCATTTCCGGCATCCGCTGGTCCGATACTATGACGGCAATATCATTGTTTTTCAATATCTCAAGACCGGCTTTGCCGGATAAGGCGGTAAACACTTCGATATTGGAATCATCTATGAACAGACGCTTTAAAGAGCGGAGGACATTCTCTTCGTCATCTACAAAGAGGATATTGAATATTTCCTTTTTCTGTTTATCCGGCATGGCCGATATTCCCCGCGATAAATACAATGATTATACATGTCCGCTCCGGAAATTCCGCTATAGCGCCCCATAAGCTGCCGGCAATGTTCCCGACTGCGATTTGCCGCGATGCGGCATGTTTGTCCTTCACATCTTTTATGAACGGTATAATGTCTTTCGGCGCCGGTTCTTGAATATTGTTCGAGAACAATTCCGTCCATGCCGCGTTGCACTCCATGACCACGTTGTTGGAGTCTATCGTTGCGATAGCGAAAGGTATTAAGTTGAATATGCGATGCGCGGTATCGAGTGTTCTGTTTTTAATGTCGAAATAAACCGACTGCTGTTGAGTGAATTCCTTCAGTTTGGCGTTTAATGCTAAAAGTTCGTCGTTTTTTTCCTTAAGAGCTTCCGTAAGCTCTTTGTTCCTTTTCAGGATGGCATATCTTTCTACGGCGTTGGCTACTGTAATTTTTAGGTCTTCGTCGTTCCATGGCTTTGAGATGAATTTATATAGATGGCCCTCGTTTATCGCTGATATTACCGCCCCGAGGTCCGCGTATCCGGAAAGGACGATCCTTACGATATCGTTCCACTGTTTTCTTACTGTTCTTAAGAGTTCCACTCCGTTCATTTCCGGCATGCGGTAGTCGGAGACGATGACCTGGACATCGTTGTCCTCCAAAGTCTTAATGGCCTCTTTGCCGGACGTTGCGGTCAGGATCGTATAGCCGGTGTCAATAAAAATCCTTTTTACGGCGGCAAGAACGTTTTCCTCGTCATCCACAAAGAGTATCTTGATTTTTTCGTCCATTTTCACCTCCGCCTGTTATGATATTTACGATATGCCCTTTCCTCTAAAGAGATTTATGAAAACGTCCACGATCTCGGGGTCGAAAAGACGGCCCTTTGAATAGTTCAGGAACTCTATGGTTTTATCGTGCTCGAATTTGTCTCTGTAAGGCCGATCCGATGTCAGCGCGTCATAGGTGTCTGCCACGCTGACTATTCGGGCCTCAAGCGGAATATCCGCGCCCTTTAACCCGAGGGGATAGCCTGTTCCGTCATAGCGTTCATGGTGATACAGGATGATATTTAAAACAGCTTCCGGCAGTTGCGCCAGCCGCGCAACATTGGCTCCCCATGCGCTGTGGTTTTTAACGATTCCCATTTGCTCCTCGGACAACGGCCCTTTGCGATTAAGAACGGATTCGGGAACTCCTATCTTGCCGCAGTCGTGGAGCCAGCCTCCGTATTGTATGTGTCTCTGCCGGTCCTTCGGCAGCCCGATAGCCTTTGCGATTTCGACGGCGTACTGAGCAACCCTGTCGCAATGGCCTCTGGTATATGGGTCTTTAAGTTCGATGGTCTGAGCAAGGGAGAGCAATGTAGCCTCATCGGCCTTTTTTAAGGAGGAAACGATTTTGTATTGGTCGATGGCGCTGAATACTATTTCCTTCAGGTCGCTGTCGTTCCACGGCTTTGTTATGAATTTATAAATAGCCCCTTTGTTAATGGCGTCTATGGCGGTCTGAAGGTCCGCATAGGCGGTCATGATTATCCGTACGCTTTCCGGAGATATCTCTCTCGCCTTTTGCAGGAATTCTATGCCCGTCATTTCGGACATGCGGTTATCCGACACGATAACGGATACTATGTTGTTTTTTAAGATATCCATGGCCTCAAAGGCATTGAGGGCGGTCATGATTCTGATATCGCTCTCGACGAACAGCCTTTTCAGGGAGTTCAATACGTTTATTTCATCATCGACAAAAAGAACGCTGTCACTCATGCTATATCGTCCTCCCTGCTGAAAACCAAAATGACGCCTTTCTGATCATCTTTATAGTTCATTAAGGCTCCCGAGAGCTTGCCGCAAACGCCGTTCATTTCGAGTCTTTTAGCAGCCTTGTTTTTGTTTTTGATTTCTTCGATAAATGCGATGATGTCTGAGGGGAAATTGTATTTGGCATCTTGCCCCAATAATTTCCAGCCGCTCTGTGTAATGTTGACCCATGTGGAATTGCATAAGACTACCATGCCGTTAAAGTCAATGCCGACTATTCCGACGGGTATGGCATTAAGGATGTTTTGCTGGATGGACAACGCCTTGCTTCTGAATTCGAGATGGGCGGATTTTTCTTCGAGGAGTTTCTTCAGCTCCTTGTTTTTTTTCCGGAGTTCGGCAGAGAGTTCCCGATTTTTTTTAAGGAGGGAATACCTTTCGATAGCGTTTGAAATAGTAACCTTCAGGTCATCGTCATTCCACGGTTTCGGTATGAACTTGTAAATATGTCCTTCGTTTATGGCAGAGACGATTGCTGCAGTGTCGGCATATCCCGAAAGCACGATCCTTACCGTATCAGGCCAACTTCTGTAAACATCCTTA
>JACREW010000182.1 GCA_016212685.1 Nitrospirota bacterium | reverse complement strand
GGTTCCGTGCTGGTCGTCGTGTATGACCGGCATATCCATTTCTTTCCTCAATCTCCGCTCGATCTCAAAGCATCTCGGCGCCGAGATATCTTCGAGGTTTATGCCGCCGAAGGGAGTGGAAATATTTTTTACGGTATTTATGATCTCTTCGGTATCTTTTGTCCTGAGAGGTATGGGGAAGGCGTCGATGCCCGCGAACTCTTTAAAGATCATCGCCTTGCCCTCCATTACCGGCATTGCGGCATCGGGCCCTATGTCGCCGAGGCCTAAGACTGCCGTGCCGTCGGTAACGATTGCCACGGCATTGCCCTTGATGGTATAACGATAAACGTGTTCGGGATTGTCGTGTATGTCATTGCATATCCGAGCAACACCGGGGGTATAAACCTTTGAGAGGTCGTTCCTGTCGCGCACCGGCATCTTGTTGTGAATCTCTATTTTGCCGCCCTCGTGCGCTGAAAAAGTGCGGTCCATTACCCTGAGGATTTTTACGCCGCGTATGCCTCTAATCGCACGGACGATTTCCTTCTCGTGATTTTCGTCCTTGGCGTTTACTGTTACGTCCCTTGTTACCTTTGCTTTTTCGACGCGGACTATGTCTATAGAGCCGAGGTCTCCGCCTGCATCGCTTATGGCGGTCGCCAGTTGCGCGAACATGCCGATGCGGTTGTCTATTTCCGTCCTGATGGTTATGCTGTAACTGGGGCCTGGTATGCGCGCCATGATTGTTCTCCTTTACCTTAAAAATATTATACTCGAAAACAGGGAGGATATACCCAAATCCCGATTTAGAGATTCTAAAACTGTTCCCTCCCCCTTGCCCCCTCCCGCAAGGGGAGGGGGATTTACTGGGAGAACAATTTTCTATCTCTGTTTTTGGGTATAATGTGTTGCTTAAAAATTGTGTAAAATTTGACGGGTGTTCAGGTATTGTGATATTTTTCAGCAAATAAAAGCGGGGGTTCATAACGCATGACCCACTATTTCGATACCCTTATAATCGGGTCCGGCCTTGCGGGGCTGCGGGCAGCCGGAGAAGCGGTAAAGAAGGGCTCTGTTGCGGTTCTCACCAAATTATATCCTACCCGTTCCCATTCCGGAGCAGCACAGGGCGGCATCGGAGCGGCCCTCGGAAACGAAGAACCCGACTCTCCTGAATGGCATTTTTACGATACCGTCAAAGGCGGAGATTTCCTCGGAGATCAGGACGCCATCGAGGTGATGTGCGAAGATGCCATAAGAACCATAGTGGAACTCGAACATTTAGGAGTTCCCTTTTCGAGGACGCCCGAAGGCAAGATAGCGCAGCGCAGGTTCGGAGGGCATACGAGGGATTTCGGAGCGGCTCCGGTAAGAAGGGCATGCTACTCTGCGGACAGGACTGGGCATGCGATCCTCTATGCCCTTTATGAGCAATGCGGACATGAGAGGGTCGATTTTTTCCCTGAATTTCAGGCGTTGGACATTGTAATGGACGGCAATAGGTGTCTCGGCGCTTTGGCCGTGAATATCAGGACAGGCGAAATACATGCCTTCAACGCAAAGGCTACCCTTGTAGCCTCAGGAGGTTATGGAAGGGTATTCAAGACAACATCCAACGCCATAGCGAGCACCGGCGATTGCCTGGGCATTGCCTTTAATAAAGGCGTGCCGCTCGAGGATATGGAATTTTTCCAGTTTCATCCCACGGGACTGTATGGATTGGGCATATTGATCACCGAGGGCGCGCGCGGCGAAGGCGGCATGCTCATAAACGGCAAGGGAGAGCGGTTCATGGAGAGGTATGCGCCCACAATTAAAGACCTCGCTCCGAGGGATATGATTTCCCGCGCGATAATGACGGAGATACGGGAAGGCAGGGGCATCGGCGGCAGGGATTACGTCCATCTCGATATTACCGGAGTGGACAAAAAGATACTGAATGAAAGGCTGCCGGAGATATCCGCATTCTGTAAAATCTATATGGGAATCGATCCGTCTGAAAAGCCGATACCCGTGCTTCCGACCGCTCACTACGCAATGGGGGGAATACCGACGGATATTGACGGAAGGGTATCGAGGGATGAAACGGGTGAGGTTGTCAAAGGTCTTTATGCAGCGGGCGAATGCGCGTGCGTATCCGCGCATGGCGCAAACAGGCTCGGTTGCAACTCGCTTCTAGATACCGTTGTCTTCGGAAGAAGGGCTGGAATGGCTATGGGCGAATTTATCGGCAGTGTGGGAAAGAGCGAAATTAAAAGAGATGCCGTCGATGCAGTGAAAGAAAATATCGAAGCCGTCATAAACAGCAAAGGCAAGGAGAAGGCCGGCGAGGTGAGGGCTGAATTCCAGAAACTCATGATGGATAAATGCTCGGTGTTCAGAAACGAAAAGGATTTGACGACACTTATTCAGGAACTGAGTTCTTTTAAAGAGAGGCTAAAGGACATATCCATAAAAGACAAGGGCAGCGCTTTTAATACGGAACTTCTCGAGGTAATAGAACTCGGTCATCTCATTGCGCTCGGAGAGGTTATAGCCGCCTCTGCGCTTCAGAGAAAAGAGAGCAGGGGCGCCCACGCACGGGAAGATTATCCGAAACGCGACGACGAAAACTGGCTGAAACATACCTTCGCCTTTAAGACGGACAGAGGAGTAGAATTCAAATATAAACCTGTCGTAGTTACACGGTTTAAACCTGAAGATAGGAAGTATTAGATGGAGCAATATATTTTAAAAATAAAAAGGTTCGACCCTGAAAAGGACAGAAAGCCGCGATGGGAGAAGTTCCGTATCGAAATGGAGTTTACCGATAGGGTGCTCGACGGCTTTATAAAAATTAAGGATGCCATCGACGGCAGCCTCACCTTCCGCCGCTCATGCGCCCACGGCATATGCGGTTCGTGCGCGGTGAAGATAAACGGAAAGAGCGGGTTGGCCTGTCAGACCATTATTAAGGATGTGCCGCCCGGCGAGATAGTAATAGAACCGCTGCCCGCATTCCCTGTGATAAAAGACCTCGTCGTGGACATAGAACCCTTCTTCGGAAAAAATCGGGAAGCCATGCCTTACCTAATCAACAACGAGCCGCCCCCTGAACTGGAGAGGCTCCAAAGCCCGGAAGAGCAGGAAAAAATACTCCAGTCTATCACCTGCATCATGTGCGGATGCTGCGCCTCGTCATGTCCGAGCTATTGGGCGGATAAGGAATACATGGGGCCTTCTGCGCTTTTAAAGGCGTATCGCTTCATCATGGACTCGAGGGACAGGGCATTGGAGGAGAGGATGAACAGCATAGCAAAGCCGCACGGCTTATGGAGGTGCCATTCCATATACAACTGCGTGGAGGTCTGCCCTAAAGAGATAGACATTACATCTCACATAGCAAAGCTGAAGCGCCTTGCGGTGAAAAAGAAATTATCCGGATTTTTTAAAGGTTGAAACGATATGCGTCATAAATTATATACAGGTTCTTTTGCATGGATAATACAGAGGGTCAGCGGTGTTTTGCTGGCCCTGTTTCTAACATTGCATCTCTACTTCATGAAAAATATAAACGGCCCCCTCGGATACCAGTCCATTGCGGGCATGATGAAAAACCCTCTCATAAAATTCGGAGAGACAATCCTGCTTATGGTTGCTGCCGCTCATACCCTTAACGGCATCAGGATTGTCCTTTTAGAAGCGGGAGCGCCGACCCGTTTTCAAAAGCCGCTCTTTTATCTTGCAGCTTTAGGCATCGTCGTGTTGAGCATAACCGGCGCCTATTCGCTTTTAGGAGGCCGCATTTGAAAGGCATACTGACGTGGCTGTTTCAGAGAATTGCCGGAGTCATCCTTATCTCAGGACTTGCAGCTCATTTTACGGTCATGCATTTCAGCGGCTCAGGAAGGTTGGGCGGTTTTTCTGCGGAATTGGTTTCGACCCCGTGCTTTAATGCCGTTTTTCTCGCCTCTGCAATATACCACGGGTTTTACGGGTTGTGGGGAATAGCGGTAGAATACATACAATCAAAAAATCTCTTGAAAACTGTTCAGGCGCTTCTATTTTCCATCTCTGCCCTGCTCCTTACGGCTTGGTTGGCCGCCTAACACACGGTAGGTGAATAAAAAACTCTTGATAGAAGGGGTGACTTTTGTTGCTATTCCTTTTGAGTTAACGAATTGGATTTGCTTTATTGTTTTTAACCGATGAACTGATTAGTAATTCTCTGTTTTGAATCGTCTAATGGAGAATGATTATGAAAACTGACGGCATTCGTATTTCTTTCTTCGATCTGGTGAGCGCCCTATCGACATCGATGGATTTGGTAAGTCCGGCTATAGTTAACCATCAGATGCGGGTGGCCTATATAGCATTTTGCATAGGAAAAGAATTAGGACTATCACAGGATCAGCAAGGCGAACTTCTCATCGCAGGGGCGCTGCATGACAGCGGCGCTTTTTCTCTTAAAGAGAGGCTCGATATTTTAAATTTTGAATTTCAAGACCCCCATAAACACGCAGAACTCGGCTATTTGCTTCTGAAGAATTTCAAGCCTTTTGCCGATGTATCCGGCATTGTGAGATTCCACCATGTCTTATGGAACGATGGAATAGGAACAGAATTCAACGCTATGGCAGTGCCGATAGGCAGCCATATTCTTCATTTATCCGACAGGGCATCGGTACTTATAAATGAAGAGCAGGAAATTATCGGGCAGTCAAAAATGATTTCCGGTTTTCTTAAAAAAGGCGCCGGCAAACTATTTGTTCCGGAGATAGTCGACGCCTTCAGAAGGGCAAGCGATAGGGAATCATTCTGGTTTGATGTCATGTCTCCGCATATCAACATAATAGTGCGACGTCTCGGAGGAATCAATAATGCAGCAATAAATGATGAAATCCTTCTCGATCTCGCCGATCTTTTTCGACGGCTTATAGACTTCAGGAGCAGATTTACCGCAACCCATTCAAGCGGCGTGGTTGCCAGCGCAGAGTCGCTTGCAAGGTTAGCCGGATTTTCCAGTGAAGAATGCCTTTATATGAGGGTTGCAGGCAGTTTTCATGATCTGGGCAAACTTGCCGTGCCTGCGGAAATCCTCGAAAAACCCGGGAAGTTGACAGAGGATGAATTCGCTGTAGTAAAAAGACATGCCTACCATTCTTATACAATTATGGATCATATAAAAGGCTTGGAGACTATAAACAAATGGGCATCGTTTCACCATGAACGCTTGGACGGAAGCGGTTATCCATTTCGTGTACGGGGAGAAGAGTTGTCTGTGGGGTCGCAGATAATGGCTGTCGCAGACGTGTTTACGGCTATAACGGAAAACCGCCCTTACAGAAAGGGCATGGGGAGCGAAGATGCAAAAAGTATCCTCAACCGCATGGCTCAGAATTCTGCGCTTAATCCTGACATCGTAGCTTTGTTGACCGATAATTTTGATGAGGTGAATTCATTGCGGATGGCCGCGCAGGAGATTTCAATAAAAGAATATGGGGAATTTATAAATCCGCAGAATCCTATGCTCTTCGATATCTGAATATAAAATGCATATCGAATAATTTTACGGCATCCCTATGCCGTCTATCTGCGCCCCGCATTTTTGGCATTTAGAATCTTTCATCCTGATGGTTGTCAGGGAAAAACCGAACCTTTCTATTAGAAGCTCTCCGCATGAGTGGCAGTATGTGTTTTCGCCTCCTTCGCCCGGCACATTGCCCTCATAGACATATTTCAGGCCTGCCTTTAATCCTATGTCACGCGCTGTTCTCAACGTATTTACAGGCGTCCTCGGCCTGTCCAGCATTTTATATGTAGGATAAAACTGCGTAACGTGCCACGGCATCGCAATGTCGATGGATTTTATGAATCCGGCTACCCATTGCAAAAATTCCTCGGAATCGTTATAGCCCGGTATTATGAGCGTCGTAATCTCTACCCAGACCCCCAGTTCCTTCATGAGCTTAATAGTGTCGAGGACAGGCTGCAGCCTTGCGCCCGCGACTTTTTTGTAGAAATCATCGTCGCCTTTCAGATCGATGTTGTTCGCATCGAGATACGGGGCGATAAGCTTAGTCGCATCGGGACTTGAAAAACCATTGCTTACAAAGACGTTCTTTATTCCCTTTTCATGAGCGAGCCGGGCGCAGTCGTACGCGAATTCCATGAATATCGTGGGCTCCGTATACGTGTAAGATATGCTCTTACAGCCGGCAAGCTCCGCTTCCTGTACGACCTGTTCCGGCGTCATGTCCTCTCCGGGGATATCGGGGTGTTGTTTCGGATACTGG
>JACREW010000186.1 GCA_016212685.1 Nitrospirota bacterium | reverse complement strand
TAAGCAGAGAGATAAAGGAAAAATCAAAGCTGACCACAGAAGAGTGGAACGAGTATTTTTACGGCCACTGGAATTTCCCTGGTGAGCGACAGGATAAGCACCTTGCTATGTTCCCTGAAGAATTGCCGAAACGGTTAATAAAGATGTTCAGCTTTGTCGGCGATACTGTGCTTGACCCGTTTTTAGGCAGCGGAACAACCTGCCTTGCCGCTAAGAATCTGAATAGAAACTCTGTAGGTTATGAAATAAATAAAGATTTTCTGCCCATAATCAAGGAAAAGGTAAAAGGAGACCCGACCATAATATTTCAGGAGAAGAAAAATGTATATTTCAAAAAAGAGATTTTGAAATTGCCTTATGTCTTTAAAGACCCTGTTAAGTTTGATAAAAAGATCGACCCAAAAAAATTAAGATTCGGCTCAAAAATTGACAATGCAGACCATCAGCGGGAAACTTACTATTCGGTTAAAGAGATAGTTAGTCCTGAAATAGTAGTTTTAGACAATGACCTGAAAGTCAGGCTCATAGGGATAAAAGGAAACAGGGCGATAAACGGTAAAGCACTACAGTTCTTGAACGAAAAATTGAAAGGCCAAAAGGTATTTCTGAAATTTGATGCCATGAAATACGACAGCGCTGGCAATCTTATGTGCTATCTATATCTGAAAAATAAAACTTTCATCAACGCTCATTTGATAAAAAACCATCTGGCTAAGGCGGATTCTGCTATGAATTTCAGGTATAGAGATAGATTCATAGCCATGCAAAAATCAGGGCAAAGAGGCTTTTAATGAAGATAAAGCTCACAAATGAGCAAATAAGAGAAGCCTTAGAGATAGAGTCGCCGTTGTTTCCAAAATATGTTACACAGATTATCAACCTTGCCAATCAAAATGCACAGGGAACAAGGCCAAAAGTTGTCGGACAGTTAAGCGATTTGATACAGGAGTTTCCGGGCAAAAAGTTTGAAGAATGGGAAGAATGGTATCTTCAAAAACATCCCGATGCAATAAAGAACGCAAGGGAAAAGATTTTTGACATGGTAGAAAAGCTTAAACATGCCGTAAATAAGATAGATGAAAACATGGTAAATGAATGGGCAAAAGACCTTGTTATTGTTAAAACCTTTATAGGACTTAAATTTCAGGAGGCTGTTCTGAAAAAAGCTGCTGAAATAAAAGGCGCTGATTACAGATTGGCAGAGAAGACGGATGAGTCAAAAGGAATAGATGGCTATATAGGGGATATTCCCGTATCAATTAAACCGGATACTTATAAGATCAAAAAATCTTTAAGTGAAGAAATTCCCGTAAAAATCATCTATTACAAAAAGCTCAGAAATGGGATAGAAGTTGATTTTAGTGAAATTCTTGATTAAGAGTTTTTAGCCATATGCTCTACCTCAGAGGCCACCATCTCATCTGTCTGCATTTCTTTTCCGGCGAGGGGTATGACGCCCCATTTATTGAAAACCTCAGGGATGTCCTGAAAAGGGCGGAAAATGAGGAGATAGAGATTGCTTTTGCCGCCGACAACATTTGCGACAAATGCCCTTATCTAAAAAACGATAAATGTATTTATGACGAAAAGGCTGATGAAGAGATAAGAGAGATGGACGATACAGCCCTCAAGCTTCTCAATCTCAGCGCAGGGCAGAGGGTGAAATGGCAGGCTGTGAAAGAGCGTATTCCGGGTATATTTCATGAGTGGCATAATAAATATTGCGATGACTGCGACTGGAAGCAGGCCTGCGAGAAAAGTGATCTTTATCGGGAAATGAAAATGAGATAAAATACTCGAAAGTATTTTAAAATACCTCCGATGAAAGTGATAAAGGAGATTTTGTGAACGGCATAATATTTCTCATTATAGGATTAATAGCAGGCGGCATAGCTGTTTGGTTTTTTGCCAAATCACGTTTTCAGGCGCATTATTCCATTCAAATCGCGGAAGCCGAAGGAAGGGCAAAGGGCGCGGAGGCGGTAATCAATGAGCTCAGACAGCAGATACAGCAAAGGGATTCAGAGATAAATCAGGTCAGGACCGAACTGGACACCGAAAAACAACAGAGGATAGAGACCGCAACAAGGCTTGAAGAGGCTCAAAAGAGGCTTGACGATTCCTACAAAAACCTCGAAGAGCAAAAGGCGCTCATCGATGTGATGAAGGCCGAACTGACGGATACGTTCAAGGCCCATGCGTCGGCTGCGTTGAAGAGCAGCAACGAGGACTTCCTTAAGTTAGCATCGGAGCATCTGGGAAAGATTTTGGCGGAGACAAAAGGCAGGCTCGGAGAGCACAAGGAGGCTATCGACGGCACTGTAAAGCCTTTGCAGGATATGCTCAAAAGATACGAAGAGCAGATTCAGGTTATAGAGAAAAACCGGCATGAAAGTTTTGGAAGCCTGACACAGCAAATACGTTCTCTCTCGTCAATGCAGGAGCAATTGCAGAAAGAGACGAATAGTCTCGTCACCGTTTTGAGAAGGCCGAAGGTTAGCGGCTCTTGGGGAGAGATAGGATTAAGGCGGGTTGCAGAGCTTGCGGGCATGACCGCTTACTGCGATTTTTACGAGCAGGAGTCCGTCTCTACGGATACAGGAAGGCTCAGACCCGACATGGTGGTGCGCCTTCCTAACGGCAGGGAGATAGTAGTCGACGCAAAGGCCCCTGTGGACGCGTATCTCAATGCCGTTTCCGCATCCTCGGAAGAAGAACGGAAAAAGGCGATGGGAAATTACATAACTCAGGTAAGGAACCACATGAACACGCTCGGCTCAAAGGCATATTGGGATCAGTTCAAACAGTCGCCTGAGATTGTTGTCATGTATTTGCCGGGCGAATCGTTTTTCAGCGCTGCATTGGAGCATGACCATAAATTGATAGAAGACGGCAGTGCCAAGAAAGTTATACTCTCAACGCCGACGACTTTTATAGCCCTTTTAAAGGCAATAGCATACGGCTGGCAGCAGGATCAGATTACAAAGAGCGCTCAGGAGATAAGCAATTTAGGCAAAGAGCTGTATGAAAGGTTTTCGATTGTGCTTGAGCATTTTTCGGATACGGGCGCTGCGATCAGGAAGGCTGTAGAGTCTTATAACAAAAGCGTGAGTTCAATGGAAACGCGGCTTATTCCATCTGTGAGGAAGTTCAAGGAACTCGGGGTGTCGAGCCAGAAAGAGATAGCTCCGCCCGTAGAGATAAGCCAGAGCACAAAGAACATCGAGCATCTCTCGCTGGAATTCGGTGACGACAAATAATGGAGGGATTTAATGATTGAGGACTTAAGAAAATCCGAGACATGGCGCGTGTTCAGGATACAGTCGGAACTGGTTGAGGGTTTTGAAAGCCTTTTCGAGATCGGCCCTGCGGTTACCATATTCGGCAGCTCACGGCTGCGCGAGGATTCATACTATTATCATCAGTCCATAAAGGTCGGAAAGATGCTGTCAGAGGCCGGCTTTTCCGTCATTACCGGCGGAGGCCCCGGAATAATGGAGGCCGCCCCGCCGGGGGCGCCGCGGGGGCCCCGCGGGGGGGTAGGCCTTAATATAGAGATCCCGCAGGAGCAATACCCTAATAAATATCTGGATGTAAGCCTTTCTTTCAGGTACTTTTTCGTAAGGAAACTCATGTTTATAAAATACGCCATGGCCTTTGTAATATTCCCAGGAGGCTTCGGCACTATGGACGAGCTCTTCGAGTCGTTAACCCTTGTGCAGACAGGCAAGATAGAATCATTCCCGATTATATTGTTCGGCTCCGATTATTGGAAAGGGCTTATAGACTGGATGAAGGACACCCTTGTTTCAGAGGGGACAATAGGCAAGGAGGACTTCGCGCTTTTTAATATTGT
>JACREW010000181.1 GCA_016212685.1 Nitrospirota bacterium | reverse complement strand
ACTTTCCCTTTTGGGAACCCGTCTTTGTAAAGATAAGGGGTGCCGGGATGTTCCTGTCCTGGACATGGCCATTGAAGCCCTCCGTTTTTATCGAGGCGTTCATAGGTTATCCCTGCCATGGCCGGCCATAGCGCGCCGAACTCTTTGAGAATATCTTTGGGATCCACGTATTCCATAGCATATCCGAGACGCCTGGATATCTCTATGATAATCGAAAGATCGTCCCGCGCCTCTCCGGGCGGGTTAAGCGCTTTTCTTACGCGCTGAATTTTACGCTCGGTATTGGTAAAGGTGCCTTCCTTTTCATAGGAGCATGCGGCAGGCAGTATGATGTCGGCAAGCCGCGCGGTTTCTGTCATGAATATGTCCTGAACAATCAGGAAGTCAAGGTTCTTTAATGCCTCTATCGTATGGCTCATGTTGGGGTCTGTGATAACTGGGTTCTCACCCATGATATACATCGCCTTGATTATGCCGTTATAGGCTGCATTAATCATCTCGATAGCCGTAAGCCCTGCTTTTGGAGAAAGCTTTACTCCCCATGCCTTTTCGAATTTTTCCAATATTTCAGGAAGGTCCAGTTTCTGATAGCCCGGAAGAACATCGGGCAGACAGGCCGCATCGGAGGCGCCCTGAACATTGTTTTGCCCCCTCAACGGATTAATGCCTGTGAACTCTCTTCCCACATTGCCGGTAATTGTCGCGAGGTTTGCAATGGCGCTGACATTGTCGGTGCCGCAGGTATGCTGGGTTATTCCCATAGTATAGAAAATGCCTGCCTTGCGCGATGCGCCGTATATGCGCGCCGCTTTAATGATCTCTTTTCTCGGAACGCCTGTGATGCCTTCTGCGTATTCCGGCGTGAACGCTTCGACGTGCTTTTTCCAATCCTCGAAACCGGTTGTTTTTTCATCGATGAATTCGGTGTTATGAAGCCCCTCGTTTACTATGACATGCGCCATGCCGTTCAGCAGGGCGATATCTGTTCCGGGCTTTATATTCAGGAAGACTTCGGCGAATTTTACCATAGGCACCCTCCGGGGGTCGGCGACTATTATTTTGGCGCCTTTCCGGAATGCCTTAATCATCCTGTTTGCGATTACCGGATGCGTTTCCTTGGTGTTGGAGCCGATGATAAATATGACCTCCATGCCCTCTATCTCGATGATGGAGTTGGTCATAGCCCCTGAGCCGAAGATTTTGGCCAGACCGGCCACGGTAGGGGAGTGTCAAAGACGGGCGCAGTGGTCTACATTGTTTGTGCCAACGGAGGCTCTTATGAGCTTCTGGAATAGGTAGTTCTCTTCGTTGGTGCAGCGCGCTGAAGAAAGACCTGCAATTGCGTCCGGCCCGTATCGCGCCTTTATCTCTTTAAGCCGCGCGGCTATAAATTCGAGGGCTTCATCCCATGACGCCTCTCTAAAATTGGATGAAACGGTGAATGGGTGAATGGATGAATGGGTGAAATTTTTCTCCGTGTCTCCGTATCCCCGGTTCTCCATATCTTTTTTTGGGGCTATCCTGATAAGAGGTTTTTTTAGACGTTCCGGGCTATTGACGAATTTATACCCGAACCTGCCTTTTACGCAGAGCCATCCCTCATTCCAGGAATCTTCGCGCGATGATGTTCTGGCGATCTCGTTATTTTTGACATAAACAGTGATATTACAGCCGGTGCCGCAGTAAGGGCATACTGTCTCTATTTCTTTTGTCTCTCCCGGTCTTCCTTTGCGCGCCCATAGCTTTCCGGTAAGTGCGCCTGTCGGGCAAACGGCAATACACTGGCCGCAGAACTCGCAATTCAAGTCATCTTCATAGGACGTAGATATCTTTGCATTGAATCCGCGGTATCCGAAATCTATCGCCTCCACCCCCTGTATTTCCCTGCAGACATTAACGCACCTGCCGCACAGTATGCACTTTTCGAGTTCCCTCTCGATGAACGGATTGCCGTCTTTTTTAGCGAAGACGCGCCTTTCCCCTCCGATCTCGTTTCCGCGTACGCCGTAAGCATAGGCAAGCCATTGAAGCGGGCAACTTCCGGCCTTTTCGCAGGTCATGCAGTCATTGGGGTGGTCGGAGAGGAGGAGTTCAAGAACGAGTTTTCTCGTATCTTCGAGCATTGGCGAGAATGTGATAATTTCCATGCCGTCGTTTACGGCGGTAGTGCAGGATGCCACGGGTTTAGGTATGCCCTTAACTTCGACTATGCACAGCCTGCATCCGCCGTACGGCGTGAGTTTGGGGTGATGGCAGAGGGTCGGTATGTAGATGCCGGACATCCGGGCAGCTTCGAGGATTGTCGTGTTCCTTGGCGCTTCTATTGTCTTACCGTCTATGCTTATCTTCTGCATACTACTCCCTTTCAACCGAATTGAATTTACAGACTTCAAAACACGCTCCGCATCTTATACAGATATCGGAGTATATCTTGTGAGGTTTTTTCTTTTCCCCTGTTATCGCGCCTGATGGGCAGGCCTTCAAGCACGCTCCGCATCCTTTGCAGAGGTCTTCCCTGATGCGGTACGTAAGAAGTTCCTTACATGCCTTTGCAGGGCATTTCTTGTCCCTGATGTGGGCTTCGTACTCTTCCCTGAAATGTTTGAGGGTGCTGAGGACCGGGTTGGGCGCGGTCTGGCCGAGACCGCAGAGAGATGAGGTTTTTATGCCGGTACACATTCGCTCAAGGCGTTCGATGTCTCCCTCTTTGCCATGACCCTTTGTTATCCTGTCGAGCATCTCGAGGAGGCGCTTTGTGCCTACCCTGCAGGGCACGCACTTGCCGCATGACTCTGCCTGTGTGAACTGAATAAAGTATTTAGCCATGTTAACCATGCAGTCGTCTTCGTCGAGGACGATCATGCCGCCCGATCCGACAATAGAACCGGCGCGAGAGAGGGACTCGTAATCGACCTTCAGGTCGAGCATGTCCGCAGGTATGCAGCCGCCGGAAGGGCCGCCTGTCTGTACAGCCTTTAAGGCCTTTCCTCCCTCGATGCCGCCGCCGATGTCGTATATTATGTCCTTCAGAGGAATGCCCATCGGGACTTCGATAAGGCCGGTATTTTTTATTTTCCCGGTGAGCGCAAAGACCTTGGTGCCCCTTGAGCTTTCTGTGCCGTAGGAGGCGTACCATCCGCATCCGTTCCTGATGATATACGGGATGTTTGCGAGCGTCTCCACGTTGTTGATGACCGTCGGCTGCTGCCACAGCCCCTTGTTTACAGGGAACGGCGGCTTGGGCCGGGGCATCCCGCGTTCGCCTTCGATGGATGCGATGAGCGCGGTTTCTTCCCCGCAGACGAACGCTCCTGCGCCGAGCTTTATTTTTACATCGAAGTTAACCGGGGTGCGAAAGATTTCTTTGCCGAGATAGCCCGCCTCGTATGCTTGATTAATGGCCGATTTAAGCCTTTCGACAGCGAGCGGATATTCCGCCCGTATGTAAACATATCCTTTCTCTGCGCCGACGGCAAACGCCCCGATGATCATGCCCTCGATGACCGAATGGGGGTTCCCTTCTATGACGGCCCTGTCCATGAATGCGCCCGGGTCGCCTTCGTCGGCATTGCATATAATATATTTGTCCTTTTCACCGCTCATTCTGGCAAGCTCCCACTTTAGTCCGGTCAAGAACCCTGCGCCTCCCCTTCCGCGAAGTCCCGATGCCTTAATCTCGGCGATAACGTCGAGGGGGGACCGTTCCAACAGCATCTCGCGCGCCGACTCATAACCGCCTGTGCGGATATAGTCATTTATATCTTCCGGATCGACCCTCCCGACATCCGCAAGCACGACCTTAACTTGTTTTTTGTAGAAATTCTCATAGGCCTCATCAACAAGCCATTCCTGCACCGGGGTTCCGCCTATGATATGCTCGGCGACAATTCGTTCGACCATTCCGGGTTTTACGTACTGGTATATAGTTTTGTCGCCGTTTATAAAGACCTTGACAAGAACGTCGCGGGCGCAAAGGCCGAGGCATCCAACCTGATGAGAGGAGCATTTGTCCTGTAATGTTGCAGGAATATCAGATCTTGAAAGCTCCTGCCTGAATGCCTCAAGCACCGCCTTCCCGCCGGCGGCTATTCCGGCAGGTCCCATGCAGATTTTTATAGCAATATCATTTCTCACGATCATCTTTTTTTATCTTTTTTATTTCTTTTACGATTGTGTCGAGGTTTGCCTTGCCGCGGACGTTTCCATCGATCAGCGCAACCGGCGCAAAGCTGCAGGTCCCGAGGCAGGCGACCTTTTCGAGGGTGAATTCCCTGTCAGGCGTGGTGTCTTCGTTTTCCGTAATGTCAAGCTCTCTCTGTAATCCGCTGATAATCCTTTCAGCGCCCCTGACATGGCATGCGGTCCCGCAGCACGCAGTTATTATGTGCCTGCCGGCAGGTTTAAGCCGGAATTGCGCGTAAAAAGTAGCGACGCCGTATAAACGGCTCGGCGGAATTCCGAGTTCTTCCGAAAAGTAATTTATCGCTTCCCGTGTAATACAGCCGAATGCTTCCTGCGTGTCTTGCAGGAGGGAAATAATGTTCCCTTCCCCTTCTCTGTATTTATTTGCAATACCTTCGAGTATTTCCATAAGTATATTTTATGCTTTTTATTATAATCTATCAAAATCCGGAAAAATTCATTAAATTTTAAATAATAGGAATTCTGATCGAAAAATAGACATAGAAAGTTGTCATTGCGAGCAAAGCGAAGCAATCTCGCCTTTTCCAGTGAGATTGCCACGAACCCTTCGGGTTCTCGCAATGACGGTTAAATCAACGATTTCACAATTCTATGTCTATTTTTCAGATTCTGAAATTGACTGCCGGGAGGTGATCCGCAGTGCCGTAAAAAAGCAGGAAGAAATTAGATGCCGGTTATATAGTCCCTGAGATAATGTATTTCGGTTGCCATTTTATTTACATGGATCTGGATTATGTCACGGCTTGAGAGCATGCCTATTATTTTTTCTTTAACTATGACGGGGATATGCCGTATATTTTTCTCTACCATTATTGACATTATCTCGCTAAGGTCATTTTCCATCTCCGCAACTATTAAATCGGGCGTAATGGAGTCTTTTAGAGGCATTTCCTTAAAGCTTTTTCCTTCCGAAGCTAAATAACACCTCACCACATCTCTTTCCGTGAAAATTCCGGCTGTCGAACCCTTTTCCGTTACGATCAGGGCGCTGATCCCGCTGCTGTCCATCAACCTGATAGCGTCCTCGACCGAGCTGTGAGCATCGATAGACACCACTTCTTTCCCTTTTGCGTCGATAATATCGGCTACTTTCATCTTTTTATTATAGCAAATTTTACCCTTTATTTATGCCCCACCGCTTTCTTTTTTCCCAGAGGGATTTGCGGGTAATGCCGAGCATGTCGGCCAATTGCTGTTCGTTGAACTCATGCTGGTACTTCTGAATAAACGCCTTGGTGTAATCTTCTATGGAAAGTTTATCCGCGAGGGTTCGGCAGGGAAAAGATTCCCCGGTCTTTATGCCTTCGGGCAAATGCTCTGCCCGGATAACGCCGTCTTCGGATATCAGTATCGCCCTTTCGATTATGTTCTGTAGTTCCCTGATATTGCCGGGCCAATGATAGGCAATGAGATATTTCAGCGCCGCTTCGTCTATGTCGCTTACTGCCTTACCGAGTTCTTTAGAGTATTTCTGAATAAAGTGCCTTATCAGAAGTTTTATGTCTCCCTTTCTCTCGCGCAGAGGAGGCAGTTTTATGGCGATAACGTTTATGCGGTAAAAAAGGTCTTCCCTGAACCTGCCCTCTTTCACCGAGATGTCTATATCCTTGTTGGTAGCGGCTATGAACCTAAGGTCGAACTTGACGCTTTGAGTTCCGCCTACCGGCCTTATCTCATGGTCTTCCAGCGCCCTGAGGAGCTTTGATTGAAGGGCCATGCTCAGATCCCCTATCTCATCGAGGAATACGGTGCCGTAGTTCGCCTCTTCAAAAAGCCCCTTTTTCGAGGTTACCGCGCCGGTAAAAGCGTCGCGCACATGGCCGAAGAGTTCGGACTCTAAAAGGTTTTCCGGGATCGCGCTGCAATTAATCGGGATGAAGGGCTTATCCGCCCTGTTGCTGTTGAAATGCACGGCGCGCGCGATGAGTTCCTTTCCGGTCCCCGTTTCTCCGAGCAGAAGCACGTTGCTTCGCGCGTCCGCTATTTTCTTAACCTCGGCCAGTATCTTCTGCATGGAGGAATTCTCCCCTATTATCCTGCCGAAGTCGTATTGCCTTTCTATCTGTTTT
>JACREW010000180.1 GCA_016212685.1 Nitrospirota bacterium | reverse complement strand
GGAATGAATGTTTTTTTACATCATCGTCGTTTTTGATCTCGATTTTCTTCAATGGTGTTTTGATGCCGAGGGACTTGAGTGTGTCATGAATGAGGCTGCGCACACCTCTAAAATTCGGGCAACCCTTTATATAAAGGAGTTCTAAGTCCATTTTCAATTATAGCACGGGAATTGACAGGGCTCCCAATCTCTGATAGAAATAGATTATGTGGGAATACACTAAGAAGCTCAAAGACCTGTTTCTTCATCCCAAGAACGTCGGGGAGATAGAGAATCCCGATGCCGTCGGGGAGGTCGGCAGCATTATCTGCGGGGATGCGCTTAGACTTACCTTAAAGGTCGATAAAGATACGAATAGGATTATCGACGCGAAGTTTCAGACCTTCGGGTGCGCATCCGCTATAGCCAGTTCGTCGGCCCTTACGGAGATAATAAAGGGCAAAACATTGGACGAAGCGCTCGAAGTCACAAATCAGGACATTGCGGAATATTTAGGCGGACTGCCGAAGGAAAAGATGCACTGCTCCGTTATGGGAAGGGAGGCCATGGAGGCGGCTATTGCCGATTACAAGGGAGAAATAACTCCGCCGGAGGAAAAGGAAAAGCTTGTCTGCCAGTGCTTCGAGGTTACCGAAGAAAAAATACGGAGGGTCGCGATAGAAAATCATCTCACGACTGTGGAGGAGATAACCAATTACACAAAGGCAGGAGGCGGCTGCGGCTCGTGCATACCTCAGATAGAAGAAATCTTGAAAGACATATGGCATATTAAGATGCCGGAAATGCCGGCGGTAAAGAAAAAACTGACCAATCTCCAGAAGATAGCGCTCATTCAGGATATTATCGAAAAAGAGATAAGGCCGAGGCTTCAGGCTGACGGCGGAGACATTGAGCTTATAGACATAGATGGAAACACGGTTGTCATAGCCATGAGGGCTATGTGCGTTGAATGCCCGATGGGCGGCGTTACCGTGAATAACATTCAGGAAAAGCTGAGGGAACTCGTGGATGAAAATATCGTTGTGGAGACGGGATAAAGAGGCATGAATAACATAATTTATGAATAATTTAGGAGCATTTTAGATGAAGCCGATATATTTTGACAATAACGCAACCACACCTATAGCTCCTGAGGTTCTGGATGAGATGCTTCCGTACCTCAGAGATTTTTATGGCAATCCCTCCAGCATGCATACCTTCGGCGGACAGCTTCACAGAAAGATAGAAGACGCGAGGGCAAAGGTCGCGGAACTTATCGGCGCGGATCCGGAGGAAATAATATTCACAAGCTGCGGCACCGAAAGCGACAACACAGCGCTGATGAGCGCCGTGGAATCGTATCCGCATAAAAGGCACGTCATAACAACGAGGGTGGAGCACCCCGCTGTCCTTAATTTCTGCAAACACCTTTTAAAAAAAGGATACCGCATTACATTTATTTCTGTGGATAATTCGGGCAGGCTCGACATGGACGCATTCTTGAAAGCAATAGATGACGATACCGCAGTCGTATCCGTAATGTATGCCAATAACGAAACCGGAGTCATTTTTCCGATACCTGCTATAGGCGGTATACTGCGTGAAAGGAATATTCTCTTTCACACGGATGCCGTGCAGGCAGCCGGTAAGATCCCTGTAAATGTTAAGGATCTGCCTGTTGATATGCTTTCCATCTCAGGCCATAAATTGCATGCGCCGAAAGGCGTCGGAGCGCTTTATGTGAGGAAAGGCGCTCGCTTTTATCCTTACATAATCGGCGGACATCAAGAAAGAGGAAGGAGGGCCGGCACGGAAAATACGGCGTCTATAATCGCGCTCGGAAAGTCATGCGAGTCGGCAAGAGAACATCTCGATAAAGAGGCGGATTACCTGAAAAGATTGAGGGATAGACTCGAAGGCGCGTTGCTTAAACTATGCCCGGACGCTCAGATAAACGGCGATGTCAAAAATCGCCTGCCCAATACGGCCAACATAAGTTTTAACTATGTGGAAGGAGAGGCCATACTCCTCAGACTCGACGAATATAATATATGCGCATCTTCCGGTTCGGCATGCACTTCCGGTTCCCTTGAGCCGAGCCATGTCTTAAGGGCAATGGGAATTCCATATACCGCCATTCACGGCTCCATAAGGTTTTCTCTCAGCCGGTACAATACGGAAGACGAGGTGGATAAGGTTATAGAGGTGATGCCGGAGATAATAAGGGAACTGAGAACACTCTCTCCGTACGGGAAAGGTTAACTTATCCACACAGTCTTTTTAAAATCCTTCATTCCTTCTACAATATGGTTTGTTGTCCCTCTGTAGCCAACCTTTAATTCCGCTTCGAGGTTATAGTGCTTCAGGCATGTGCCGCAGGAGAATATCTCAACATCCATCGCCTCAAGCTCTTTTAAGATTGGAATAATTTCTTCATTTACGGTTGTCAGTTTAACGCCTGCATTGAGGAAAAATATGGTGTGCGGTATTTCCTTTGTAACTTTTATTGTTTCAAAGAAAGCCTTAATTAGTATTGTCCCGAGTTCCTCGTTTTTTCCCATTGTGTCGGAGCCGATTATAAGTAAGAGTTCTTTTCCAGGTTCTTGTTCCGCTTGTTCTGGGGATAGTCCCGATTCTACCTCCCCTTGTTCCCCTCCTAATTTAGGAGGGGAATTAAAGGGGTGGTATGTCCGTAAATCCGGGACAGTCCCCTTTGGCGCTGACTGCTGACTGCCGACTGCCTCTGGAGTTTCGCACGGATAGCCTTTTACTATCTTTACTTTCCAGTAATTGTCTTCTTTGGCAGCTTCTGAATAAAAGGCATTTTTTGAGGCAAAGCGCGTCAGGTTTTTCACGGACGCTTCATTGTCCACGAGTATTTCCACAGTCCCCTCGTCTATTTTTGCCAGTGCTTCTTCGGCCACTATCACCGGTTTTGGACATGCAAGCCCTTTCGCATCGATGAACATACATCCTCCTACATTTCTTTAAAGCTGATCTTATAGCCTATATTGAATCCGAATAGGTCTTCATTAAGCGTCTTGCCATCGGCTTCGGCATAAGGATACATGAAATAGATCAATGGGCCTCCTTTTTGCGGCGGATTTAATACCAGATCTCTTCCCCTGCCGAAGGCGATCCTGCTTTCATCAACAGCACCGAAGAAATATTCTCTAATGGGTTTTGCCTGTTCAATCGTCAGTTTTTGTTCAAGTATGTCCTTTCTTACATCGGCGGGGTCAACAACCACCCATCCATATCCCGGAAGATAAAACTCAGCCCAGCAATGCTGCGCCTTGGTCATATCTCCCTCTTTGCCCTTCGGTATCCTTATACCCCATACGTCGCGGGCAGGAACTCCGGCGGCACGGGCAAGAGCAATGAATACCGAATGAATGTCTCCGCATTTGCCGCCCTTTGTTTCAAGAAGCGTTTCGACCTCTCCCAAACCGCATCCTCTCACATTGGGATCGCGGTGCATATTGTCAACAACCCAGTCGTAAATGGCTCGTGCTTTTGCAAGATTGGTCTTTTTGCCTTTTGTAATCTTATCAGCATATTCTTTAACTTTCCCATCTGTAGGAACCTGACTTGTAGGCATAAGATATTCCTTGAATTCATCTTTGGAAAAAGGCAATTCTTTTTTAGGAAAATTTTTAGTAGCAGCTTCTTTCCTGATGATGGTGAATGTATAAGTCAGCGTTTTTTCTTTCAGGGCATCTTTCCATTCGGCATAGAGCATGTTGTCGCCGTATGCGGACTCACGCGAAACGGCCGTCTTTGTGGAATTTCCGTTTATCGATATGTCGGTTATGTCTTGATTTTTATCCGAAACCGGATAGGGAATCCATATTTTTGAGTTTTTTGCATCGGCAGGCGCGTTGAGATTTACCTGCACGGTGATTTGAACCTTTCGTTCTTTTGCAGATGCGGCGTCGAAAAAACCTGCAAGCACGATAATAAAAAATAGACAACTAAAAGCCTTTAATAGGCGCATACATGACCTCCAAAGTTATTAACCGTCTCATAATAATAAAGACGTAATCACCCTCCCCCTCGCCCCCTCCCGTCAAGGGAGGGGGTAATTTAGTTCCCTCTCCCCTTGTGGGAGAGGGTTAGGATGAGGGGTATATGTGCAGTCTATTTTAAGACCGCCAATAAATGTAGTATGGGATATGTTATTAGTTTTCAGATAGAACTTTCCAATAGTTTTTATAGATAAAAATCTAAAATATAATAGATAAAGCCTATGGATTTGAAAACAAAGAAGGGCGGGCATTGCGTCCGCCCCTTGGTTGTCTTATTTTTGGAGAGGGGCAGTGGGAATCGAACCCACCACGGTTTCTTCCAACCGTGACTCTGGTTTTGCAGACCAGTCGGGGCCCCAACCCCATTACCCCTCAGCGCAAAATTTATAATAGATATAATCAATAAGTCAAATAGAAAATATCTATATAAGGCGGCGGATCTATAGCCTCACGATGGAACGCCTGTTTTACGGTGAAAATGGCGGAAGGGGCAAGACTTCTATACCAAAAACTCTGAAATGTATTATAATTCCTCAACTTGCTTTGTACTTAGAGGAGGATTGCATGGCGATATATGAACTTATAATCAGGTTCAACAAGAACACCGGGAAGACGAGCTTCGGCTATCTAAAGGACGGGAAGGACAATCTTAACCCCGATGCGGATGAACTAAGAACATATTTCAGCGTGCTTAAACTGGTGATGGATAAGGTGGGGTTAAGGCTGAAGGCGGAACTCGAAAATAAAGGATAAGCGGTAGGCCGGTACAATCAGAAATTTTTGGAGCGCGATTTGATATGCTCCCAAAACAGGTTATAGGCGGTCGGCAGTGTCCTTTTTTTATGGGATACGATATGAAATTTTCTTTTCATCTCCACGCCTGCGATTTTTATTTCTTTCAATAACTTGAATTTCAACTCGTCTTTAACGGAGAGTTTTGACACTATAGAAATTCCCATTCCCGCCTTTACCGCCTGTTTTATCGCATCCGTAGAACCGAAGATACCGGCTATTTTTATGTCTTTGAGCGCGACGCCTTCATTTTCTAAAATTTTTTCCGTCTCCCTTCTTGTGCCCGATCCCTCCTCGCGCAGTATCATAGGATATCCGATCAACTCGTTCAGCGTAAGTTTGTTTTTGTTTATGAAGGAGGGAGAAGATACGGCTATCAGTTCGTCTTCCATGAAAGGCGTGTAGGTTATGGAGGCATCGGTCAGCCGCGAGCCTACGATGCCTATGAGCAGTTCGTGATTCAAAACCTTTTCGACAATGCCCTTTGAGTCGGATATCATTATCTGGAAAGAGATCGACGGATGTTTTTTCTGAAAATCGGCCATGATGGACGGCATGAGGTATGTGCCGGGGATAGTGCTTGCGCCGATAATCACCTCGCCGGTAATCTCTTTTTTGAACCGGCCGAGGACATCTTTAATAGTATCTGCTTTTTCTATGATTTCCATGGCATGCGCGTATAGAACTTCCGCTTCTTTTGTCGGGATAATCGTCCTGCCCAGCCTGTCGAACAGTTTGCAGCCTAATTCTTCTTCGAGAGTCTTTATATGGTCGCTGACTGTCGGCTGGCTGAGATAAAGCTCTTCCGACGCCCTGGAAAAGCCTTTGTTTTTGAATACCGAAGCGAATACCTTGAGTTGGTGGATATCCATAAGCTAAATTTTAACACAATTACGGCAAAGCAGGCATGCCCGTAATCCGTAACAATACAATCGACAAACAGGATTCAATGTCTTTGCTAAGGCCGGCTCATGCGTTACCTAAATTGAGCAATTTTATATGTCAGGCACTGCTCAAAGACTTTAAAAAGTGTTGATTCAAGTGTATATGAAAGATTATAAATGCATCATCCAACAAGTATCCAATGTTGTAGATGACGGATGTAGGATAAATGTCTTTACAAGTGCGTGGTTTAAAGTCTTTTCGTAGCGCCTGACATATATTTCCAGCATAGAATCACTCAATTTGGGTATGGTATATTATAAACATGGATCCGGTAACCCATACCCTTTCCGGGATAGTGCTGCATCAGTTCGGTTTTAAAAGAAAGGCGGCGTTATTTATTTTGCTTTTTTCGGCAATTGCGCCCGATCTCGATTATATAACCTATTTATGGGGAACCGATGTCTTTCTAAGGTATCATCGGGGGATTACGCATGGGATACTCGCTCTTGCCGTGTTTCCTGCCTTAATGGCCTTTATCTTCAGGAATAAGTGCGGATTTTTTTATTGCTGGTCCATTTCATTTTTGGCATACGGCACGCATCTTTTGATGGATCTCACCAATCAATACGGCACGCGGATCTTATCGCCGTTCGATTGGAACCAGTATTCGCTCGACCTCACATTTATAATAGACCCGTATATAAGCGTCGGTCTGCTGCTGTGTATCATTATAGGAAGGCTGAACAGAGCAAAGGCGGCGGTGATAGCCGGCGTTACGATTATGCTGCTTGCGGGTTACGTGGGCGGCAGGGCATATCTGCAAAAGGAGACGAAAAAATTTCTAAAGACAAAGGTGGATGCCAATATTTATAAGGTTTATCCGCTTCCTAACGATTTTCTAAGGTGGTGGTTTCTCGTGAAATCCGGCGACGAGGTTAAAACCGGCTTTGCGGATCTGTTCACGCAAAAGATCTGCATTCATGAAAAATATGATATGAACAACAATGACCCTGCGGTTTTAGAATCCAAGAAGACAAGGACGGTTCGGAATTTTTTATATTTCGCCAAATATCCTTATGCAGAGGTAAAGCGGGAAGAAAAGCGGACAATAGTTACATGGAAGGAATTGTCCTATTCGTTTATGGCGGGGGAGAAATTTACCGCGAAAGTTGTGATGGGTAAGAATGGAAAGGTTGTGGAATCCAATTTCAAGTTTTAAATATAACACAATCATGTCATTGCGAGGCACAAAGTGCCGAAGCAATCTTAAAAATGGGATTGCTTCGCTTTGCTCGCAATGACATCAAGAGTTGCCAATGAAAGTTTGTGAGATTTTTGCGAGCATTCAGGGCGAGTCGTCATATGCCGGGCTTCCGTGTGTTTTTGTCAGGCTTACCGGTTGTAATCTCAGATGCGTCTATTGTGATACGACATATGCATACGACGAAGGCAGGGAAATGTCCGAAGATGACATTCTCAAAGCTGTAAGCAGCTATGGACTAAAACTCGTCGAAATTACTGGCGGAGAGCCATTGCTGCAATATGATACATTGTCTCTGATGGAAAAACTGCTCGACGGAGGTTTTACTGTCTTATTAGAAACAAACGGCAGCGAAAGCATAAAGGATGTGGATAAAAGGGCGGTAATCATTATGGATATCAAGACGCCTAAAAGTGGGATGTTTGAAGAAATGGATTTGCTGAATCTGAAATATCTCAAGCCTAATGATGAGGTAAAGTTTGTTGCCATGGTCAGGGAAGATTATGAATGGGTAAAGGAGTTTATTAAGGATTATGCGTTGGCTGATAAATGTAAAATCCT
>JACREW010000179.1 GCA_016212685.1 Nitrospirota bacterium | reverse complement strand
TCGTGCCTACCACAGTGGCCCAGTATGCCTTCTGATCCCACGGCAGCAGATAGCCGGTAAATCCCGAAGCCATAGCAATGATAAGTCCCAGAACACCTGCCATCCAGTTCAACTCTCTCGGCGGACGGTACGCCTTGTGGACGAAGACCCTCACGATATGCAGAATGATGAATACTATCAACAGGTTAGCCGACCACTTATGCATGCCCCTTATTAGAAACCCCAATGTAACCTCCCTCGTTATCCTCAGCACGCTCAGGAATGCCTCGGCGTCGGATGGGACGTAGTAAAAGGTCAGCAGCATCCCCGTTACAAAAAGGGTCAGGTAGAGGGTGAAGGCTATTCCTCCAAGGCAGTATGAATAACTCAGGTTCTGCGGAATAGGCCTGCGGAGGATATTTCTGTGAGGCGCTTTTACACTGAAACGGCTGTCTATCCAATCGAAAATTCTACCCATGTAATAAATGACCCTTGCTTAACGAAATTATATTTTAATCCCTACATACACTTTCCCATCTTCGATCTTCAGCGGCAGTCTCGTCAGCGGCTCCGGAGGAGGTCCTGCCACAACGCGTCCTTCGATATCGTATTTCCCCCCATGGCATGGACAGAGGAATGCGGATTTGTGTGTTGACCAGTCTACGAGGCACCCGAGGTGGGTGCAGACCGGAGACAGCGCAAAGACGGCGCCGTTACTGTTCACCAGAAAGGCCCTCAATGTCATGACTCTCTGTCCCTTTTCATAGGAAAGCTCAATCCTTTTTATACCTTTTCCGGGCAATTCCTCCTCTTTCAGTATATAGTAAAACCCTATGTCCCGGCTCTTTATTTTCGAGGGGTAGAGGAATCTCAGAGAGACAATACCGAAGATAAGGGCAATAAAGGCAAGCCCACCCTTTATCAGGCGCTTCAAAAATTCCCTCCTCGTGTCTGGATGAAAAGCGGGCATTGTCTACTGTGAGAGAGCGGCAATCATGGTAAGAGCAAGGAAACCTCCGAGAACGAAAATAAAGCATGCGATTGCAACTCTTCTATTTCTATTTTCGGAAACACCGCGGTCGGTAAATGGAATTGAGACGAGCAGGGCCAAGGCGAGCAGGGGGGCCAGCGCCGTGCCGACAAACATCCATCTGCCCGGGAAATACCTTACTACCTGGTACGACCACAGGAAGTACCATTCCGGCTTCGGCTGGTACGCTGCAGAGAAGTTTATCTCCCTTCCCGTATCTATAGGAGTAAGTAATGCGAGAATAATCACGGCGCCGAGGGTAAGGAATACTACCGCAAGTATTTCGATGAGATAATCGGGGTAGAACTCCTTCCCCCTGTCATAAGCGGACATTTTTTCCATTTATCAATCCTGCATGGGTTTAATAAATTTAAAGTATACCATAGTCCAGTTGCCCATAAGAATAGCGACTGTTGTAACAATGCTGGAGATCGCCATGGTCGAAGCTCCGGTAAGGCCGTGACCGACATTGCACCCTCCGCTGACAGCCGAGCCGAAGCCCATCAGGAGACTGCCCAAAAAGACAGTAAGGAGCTCGTTGGCAGGCGGGGCCTTTAGCTTGAACTCCTTGAGACCCTGTGCGCTTAAGTAAGCGCCGATGGGCACGCCGATAACAGAGAGAGCGCTCCATGTGCTTTTGAATATTCCGAAGAAGTTGAACTCGGGGTCATTTGCATCGGAACTGCCTGTAAGGAGCGAAAAGAAGAACTCCTTCGTCGGGTTGGTGAAGGAGATACCCCTGGGGCCGCTGCCGAAGTAGGAAGAAACCCACCACGCTATTACAACCACAATACCCACCAGAAGCCCTGTTGTCGACCAGTAGTATCCCCTTGCCGCCTTTTCGAAAGGCTTGCCTCTGGCAACCACAATCAGCGCTGCCGAGCATACTGCGGCAATCGTAATCCACTTTGCCGCAGGGCCGCTGCCGAAAAGTTCCCAAAGGGCGGCGTTGTTCTTGCCGGCAATCTCTACCTCAAACCCGGTTATCCATCCGTAGACAGGACTCAGCCAGCCGTGCAGTGTGGCAGCAATGCCGATAAAGAACCCCAGCACGGCAACCAGCGCAGCAAATGCGCCTTCGCCGATTTTGTAAAGGATACCGCTGCCGCAGCCTCCGGCAAGCACGATCCCCAGACCGAACAAATACCCGCCGACAATATTTGCAACCGGCAGAAAAGACTGCCGCCTCAACTCCTCGGTGATGACAGCGCCTGTTTCCGGGTTAACGGAAATCAGTATACCGAAGTCCTCCATGAGGTTTGAACCTACTATAGCGATAATCAGGGCCAGCAGATACGCCCTGAACAGTGTCATGTCCTGAATAAAAACAACATCCCTGAAAGCGGTATTCATACAGAACCTGCCCCTTTGAAGGACAAATCCAAACATCAAGCCCACGGCAAGCCCTGTCAGTATGGTGACAAGACCGCCTGCCGGTAAGTGACCCATAAACATCTCCTCCTTTCTTTACAATTTTTTACTTTTCGGAAATACACCCGGCTGCCTTTTAACAACCCGGCAGCTTTTTAAAATAAGTGGCGGTGTTTTTTCCGTCCTTCTGGATATACTTTGCCTTTACCTTGTTGCCCACCTTGATCTTTCCTGCCTTTATCTGATCAAGCGCGGCCTTGTCCTGCACGACGAGTGTCGTATCAGACGCCTTGTCCATAAGGACAACGGTATCTGTGCTCAGATCGATGCTCTTGATCTTTCCTTTTATCTCCTCCTCCGCTGCTGCGACCCCTGCAAACAATGCAATGCAGGTGATTGCGACCATAAAACCTTTTACAAATTTAGATGCTTTCATTTTGACTTCCTCCTTTAGATTTGATTATGTTGCTGCTCCTATTCTTTTACCTTGAACCATTCAACATGGCTCTGGATCTCTGTGGCCAATCTTGCAAGGCCGTGAGACGCCTGCTTAATCTGCTCTGTGGCATCAGCAGTGTGAGTGACCACTTCCGATATATTACTTATATTCCGTGTGATTTCGTCTGCTGCTGCCGACTGCTCCTCGGTTGCTGCTGCAATCCTTTGTACCATATCCATTGCATCTGATGATGCCTTTACGATGAATCCGAGGGATCCGCTGGCTGCCTCAGCCAGATCAACGCCTTTGTCCACTTCATCGCTTCCCTGTCGCATGGACTCTACTGATTTCTTTGCATCTGCCTGGATCATGGAGATCCTCCGAGTAATGTCTTCGGTTGCCTTCATTGTTCTTTCCGCCAGTTTTCTGACTTCGTCAGCGACGACAGCAAAACCCCTGCCCTGTTCTCCAGCCCTTGCTGCCTCTATAGCAGCATTAAGCGCAAGCAAATTGGTCTGGTCGGCTATGTCATTAATCACAGCTACGATTTCTCCTATCTGTGCAGAACTTATATCGAGTTCCTCTATCATTTTTGCTGTTTCTTTGACGCTATCCGCAATCTTAAGCATTCCTTGCGCAGCGGTTTCAACGACTGCCTTCCCTTTCCCGGCTGCATTTGATGAATTTTTTGCGGCGTCCGCTGCCTGCGCCGCATTTTTTGCCACATCCATTATGGTCTGGGACATCTCTGTTGCCGCTGTTCCCACCTGCTGTACTTGTAATGCCTGGTCTTTTGCGCCTTTGTTAAGGTCTTCTGCAGTGGCTGAAAGCTCTTCAGAGGAAGACATGAGATTATCCATGCCTGTCTTAATGCCGCCTATTGTTTCTGCCATTTTCTTAGACATGCGCGTAAAATCCTCCACCATCATGCCTATCTCATCCCTTCCCCGAATTCCCATGTCTTCTGTGCTGAAATCTCCTTGCGCCATTGCCCGTGATTTTTGGGATACCATGGATATAGGCGTAATCACGGTTGAGAAGAGAAACTTTGTGAAAAAGACGAGGAACAGGACAAAGCCCGCCCCTCCTGCGATAAAGCCCCATCCCACGATTTTTCCTTCTTTTTTCAGGGCGCCCACCATTTTCGGAACATTGGCCCTTGCCTTTTCAACAGTATGCCCTGTTTCTTCTAAAATAGCGTTGTACCTTTCAGCTTGAACCCCGCCGACTATCTCTTTTGCCTTTTCCATATTCCCGGCTAATATAAATGGTATTAATTCCTTATCCCGCGTATTCTTGAAGGCATTCCATGTTTCCTGAGCCTTTGCTATGGAGGAGGATTCTGCTGAAAGATCAGCAGCGCTCAAAGACTTCGCTATTGTGTCCAGAAGTTCATCTACTCTCTCTGTCAAATCATCGACCTCATCCTTATGACCCTCTAAATTTTCTCTGTCCTTTTCGATCATCATTGTTAGAATATTTGCACGAACAAGTGTGAGGTTGTATCGCAGTCTCGCAATGTCATCAGCTACAATCATGCTTTTTTCTATTTGTGCATAGGCCTTTCCACCGACCTGAACCCTTTCAAAGCTTATCTGACCTATTGTTAATCCAATTATAGTTGCTCCAACCATCACGCCGGAGATAATGTAAAGTTTCTTTTTAAGACTCATGTCATTGAGCCGTTTAAACATTGCCCCCCCTCTTCGTATTTTGCGTTAAACTGTGAATATTATTTCACGTCGCGTATAAAAAAAGGGAGGGGCTTATGCCCCTCCCCGGAAGTTGAGGTTTAGAATAAAACATCGAAAGTCAGGTAAATATCTTTTGCCGTTTTAACCGGCTGGAACATCTGCATCGTGCCCGGGCCTGTACGTGTTAAATCGTTTATCCTATATGGAGCGCCGAGCCAGTTCTGGCTGCCCGTGTATGTAAAGTCGTAAAGCTGGTAGCCGAGCCTGAAGAACGCCTTTCCGCTCTTGGAGATAGGTTTCTTATTGAGTTCCTGAATGATATAAACCTCGTAGACGTCTCCCCTTGTGCCGAGCTTGGTCGTCCACATGTCATCCGACGCAGGCGCAAATGCGAGCCAGTTTTTAGAGCCGCGGTTGTATTCCACACCTATCTTTGTTAGCGTAGATTTGATGTCGTATCTTCCGCCGAGATAGATCACGTTGCCGGTGCGTCCCTTTTTGCCTTCGTAATCGTCCCAGAGCAGACCCCACGTGCTGTTGTATTTATTGGTATTGGGCTTGGTTTTGCTCATTGCCCCTGCAAGGAAAAGATTTAGGTCTCCGGGCCCTACACTGTCTATTTTCCCCATAACTATGGCGCCGTACTGATCTACATCTCCTACATTTGTATTCGCCGAGCCTCTAACATCAGTAGCCGAAGCCATTATGTTATATGCCTTGTTCCACTGAAGTTCGAAATGAAGATTATTCGTATCGTAAGGAACAACATTTATTCCCAGCATATCCGTATCTTTAAGTCCGTTATTCGCCCTCAGTCCGCTCTCAAACCCCTTGCCGTAGCAGAGTTTAGCGTACGCGCCTGGAAGCGCTTTTATGTCGGGAGCATAGCCTAATGTCGCGCCGTCGAATGCCCAGTCGACCAGGAAGCCGGGAACGCCTGCTGTGCCGACTTTTTCACGGTTCTGCCTCATGTTTGTTGGAACGCCGCCGGTAGACGGTCTTCTGCCGACAGAGAGCCATACAGGCGCGCCGCCTATATCGCTCCATGTGACATATACCTGGTCGACCCTGAGGGTATTGTCCTGAGGCGTGTGCCCAATGTTTGCATCGAATATGCTGTTTTTATCGGCAAAAAATCCATTGGAGCCGTTGCCTGAATTCGTTACAGAGTCGGCCCTGTCCATACCCCACAGTTTGTACATAAGGAGTCTCGCCTTTACTTCGATATCCTCTATTGCCTCTGCCTTAAAATTCAACCCGAACCTGTTGGTAAGAAGGGTATCGTTTGCCAGGTACCTGCCGCTGACTCCGGTTCCCTGCACATTTGCATCGTGGGTCTTGCCTTTCAGGTTATCCATCCTGAACCGGTAGTCCCCACCGATCTCCAGCCATGAAGGCTCAGCCGCTTTTTCGGCCTTTTTCTCGACAACCTTGATTCTTTCTTCCTTTACGGTCTCTTTCTTCTGCATCTCCTGCATCTGCTGTTTCAGGCGATCAAGCTCTTTTGAGAGAGCCTCCATCTTCTGGAGAAGATCTGCCTGATCCGCGGCAAATGCCGGGAGAGGGAGAATGAAAGAGAGGGAAAGGAGAACTGCTAAAAACTTTTTCATAACCACCCCCTGTTTAGATTTTTGTTAATTTAGCATCAGTTGAATTTAGAAGTCAAGAACTTTTTTAACTAATGTCAAGCCAATTTAGAAATGTCCTATTTTTACCAATTTAGAAATGTCCGGTTTTATGCCGCTGCCTCCAAAGGAGGATTATTTATCATTGCCGCCGTTTTTCTATATGTCTTTCTCCATGGATGATCTATTGATGGAAT
>JACREW010000177.1 GCA_016212685.1 Nitrospirota bacterium | reverse complement strand
GCACAAAACAATGGATCACAAACGGCGGAGAGGCCGAGATATACACCATAATCGCAATAACCGACAAGGCAAAGGGACCGAGGGGCGCATCCGCATTCGTTGTTGAAAAAGGCACGCCCGGCTTCACATTCGGGAAAAAAGAGAACAAAATGGGCATCAGGGCATCATCCACAAGGGAATTGATTTTCGACAACTGCAGGATCCCGAAGGAAAATATCCTCGGTAAAGAAGGCATGGGATTCATCGTCGCAATGAAGACACTCGACTCTTCAAGAACAGGCGTAGGCGCTCAGGGATTAGGCGTCGCGCAGGGCGCATTTGAAGAAGCGGTAAAATTCGCAAGGCAGAGACACCAGTTCGGGCATCCAATAATAAGCTTTCAGGCTGTGCAGCATATGCTCGCGGATATGGCTATTGAGATAGAGGCTGCTCGGGCGCTCATTTATTCGGTTGCAAGATACGTTGACAGCGGCGCGAAGGATGTATCAAAGCCCTCGGCAATGGCAAAGACCTTCGGAACGGATGTAGGAATGAAGGTTACCACAAACGCGGTTCAGGTAATGGGAGGCTCAGGATACATGAAAGAATATCCGGTCGAAAAGATGATGAGGGACGCGAAAATACTCCAGATTTACGAGGGCACAAACCAGATACAGAGAAACGTCATCGGACAGGAAATAATCAAAGAAGCGGCAAGAAATAAATAAATCTCTTATGAGTGTAACTGATAAGCCGTGCTTATCGGTTACACCTGCAAATTCATTTTCATATTCATATTCATAATCGTCTCCCATATCTCCAATGGCGCATTGTTAAAAATAATCTCCGCATCGCCCCTCATGATATGCCAATCGCCCCTTGCTATTTCCCGCTCAAGCTGGCCGGGCGCCCATCCCGCATAACCGGAATATATCCGGAATCTCTCTCCTGCATCGGGGGCATTGGCAGCACGTTCAAGCAAGGCGCTGCTTGTGCTTATGTAGATATTATCGAATATCGGATGGGCATCTTCAGGCTTGCCGGATGTCCGGATGAGCATGAACAACCTGGTTATTTCAACAGGCCCTCCGATATAAATAACGTCAGCAACCTTTTGCAGTCCGCTAATATCAGGGAACATCTTAGAAAGCCTTATATCCGTAAGCCTGTTGACAATCAAACCCATGGCTCCTTGCGGGCCATAATCAACCAAAAAGATAACTGTTTCGGCAAACCGAGGGTCTTTTATATTTGTACCGGCTACCAAAAACTTACCCTTTGCAAGCTCAAAATCAAATTTATAACGGCTTGATGTAGCATCAGGGGGTCCATGGGGCGATAAGGCTGCATATTTACCATGAATAGGAGTGGACAGCAGTATAAAAAAGGCTGCAAGGACAGCAGGCAGGAGCCTTTCAAAAAATTTTTCTTTTATATGCATTAATTGTTGTCTATAAATAATTTTTCACGGATATTACAACTCCCAAAGTTACGACCACTGCTATCCAGACCAAGAGCAGCGCTATACTTATCTTTCCCCATTTATCTATCGCGGACGAGGGAACATATTCCCCTGTCACCTTGCCTGATTTATAGGCTATCGTCAGCAAATAGCCTGCTATTATAAGTCCTGTCACGAATGTGGACAGAAAAAGCGCGGTGCTCCCGAAATCGATATTCAACTTGTAATTGAATATCGAATAATCGAAGCGGCTGAGATACGTCATTCTCAGCGCTTCTCTCGTATACGACATTCCAAAGATAGTCAAAAAAGTTCCGATTATCGCCGGCACGGCATATTTGATAGGGTCTTTCTGAGCGTTATTAAGAAAAAACAACAATGAGACTCCAAGCCCCGCTCCCACCAAGAAAAACGGATTAATAAAGAACTTGAATTCGAGCGGCAGGCTGAAAAGCCACCAGAAGCCTACACCTGCTTGAATTGCCGTAAATACGAATGCCATTTTCGCGCCTATCTTTGCAATCCACTGCAAATATTCTTTATCGGTATCTGCCCTATCTTTGAAATACCATGCATAAAGCATTAGGAATACACCTGTAAGCGCGAATGAAGGGATCATGAAATGGAGGAATCTGGGGGTATGGAAGGTGTGCAAAGCGGTTCCGGATGTATTTACCGAATTCCCGTTTATATACCATCCGAACCATTTCTCGGGCTGAAGGAGCTGATAACCGAGCACATGCATTATTATGCCCGCGAGGATGAAAAGCGCGAGAGCCCCTATGCCGAATAGCGCAAAGCCTCTCCCTCTCGAATCCCTCTTCAGGTAAAAAACATATACCATGCTGTAACCGAGCATCATTATCAATATGAACGCCATAACCCACGCGCCGGAAATCATGTTGGAAGCGTACCAGAACGGGTCGTACACGACCTGCACAAAGAGGAGCGGCGCCACGCCCAGAAGTATGGCCATCGAGATATTGGCCGTGGTTGCCCTTATCATGGATTTCGAAAGCCGCTTCCAGTAATCATCCCCCTTTATATAGCCGTATACCGAAAGGAATGACGTGCCGAGCACGAAGTTGACAAACATTATATGAAGAGCGAAGGTAAGCACCATGAGCACCTGAAATAATACGGGATAAAACGGAATGCCCATGGGATCCTGCAATAGCTTTATCATTGTGCTTATTTCCATGATTTTCCTCCTTACTAAAAATTTATGTTATAAAATTTATACAAACGGGTTTTACTCGTTGGTACTTCTATCTTTATTGCTTCTCCCAATATTGAGCTAATACCGTTTGCACCTCCTGCGGCTTTTGCTGTATGGCGTCGCTCCAACTCATGCCGTTGTCCGCGCCGAATGTGGCCATTGCCTGTATAAGCTGTTCGACTTTCCTGTCGTCGAGTTGCTTTCCATTGGATGACCTGAATTCATCGATAAGATATTCCTTGTCATCCCTTTCGTGTCTTCTGCCCCTGCCGCTTTCGTCCCTCCAGTTCCAATCTTCTATGGTAATGCTGTCCGTGCCTCCATTTATCATTACTTCGAGGTTATCGCCTGAGCGGGAGAATATAAGGTCGAGAGGATTGACGTCGAATTTCACTATGTCGTTGTCAGCGTCCCATCCGCATTCATCCCTGTCCCTATCGCCTGCCTTTACGGTATCATGCCCATCTCCGGAATTTAATATGATGGTGTCCTTTCCTCTGCCGGTGTATATAGTGTCGTCTCCTTTTCCGCCGTGAAGCAGATCGTATCCGTTGCCTCCATAGAGCGTATCATTGCCGTTTCCGCCGTAGAGTTTGTCATCTCCGTTGTTTCCATAAAGTATGTCGTTACCGTCTTCTCCGTAAAGCCTGTCTTTGCCGTTATTGCCGTAAACAGTGTCGTTGCTTAGTCCGGCATAAACGCTATCGCCGCCCTGATAGGCATAGATTGTGTCGTCATTCCTGCCTGT
>JACREW010000176.1 GCA_016212685.1 Nitrospirota bacterium | reverse complement strand
CGACATTCAGACATTGGATTTCAACCATGTATCCAAAGCCCACTATCCTAGTTGAACCTTTTGCGGGGGGCGGGATTATTAGTCTGACTGCTCTTTTCGAGAATTTGGTTCAAGAGTCAGTTATGGTTGAACTTGACGACGAGATTGCAGCAGTTTGGAAATCTATAGATAAAGGCGACGCTGAATGGCTCTCTGACCGCATTCTTAATTTTGAATTATCCAGAGAAGCAGTTATAAATGAAATCAAAAAAATCCCGCGCACACCGAGAGAAAAGGCATTTCAGACAATTCTCAAGAATCGAACATTTCATGGCGGTATTCTCGCCGAAGGTTCAGGGTTTCTCAAATACGGCGAGAATGGGAAAGGCATTCATTCCCGCTGGTACCCTGCAACAATCGCTAAACGCATTCTAAATCTAAACAACATTGCCGAGAGAATAGACTTTCGTTGTGATGACGGCTTGAAGGTAATGAAGGAATTCTCCAACAGACGGGATGCGATTTGTTTTATAGACCCTCCATATACTGCCGGCGGGAAAAAGGCCGGCACGCGTTTATATAAACATTATGAACTCGATCATGAACCATTATTTTGTGTCTGTGAGACGTTGAAGGGCGATTTTTTAATGACCTATGATAATGCAGAAGAAGTAAAAAAAATGGCTCGAAGCCATGGTTTCCAAATGCGCTTAATACCGATGACTAACACTCATCATGCGACAATGGAGGAGTTGGTAATCGGTAGAGATTTATCATGGATGGACGCGGCATAAAGCTGCCGCGCCCCTTAGCTTGGGCGTTACGGCTCTACCTGCACTCCCCAATTCTTTTTCCGCTCATTTGCTGTGTCATCTTCATCTTGCCCTGCACCGGCTGGTTTACGGTCATATCAATCGTGCCGTCGAATTTATCGCCTTTATTTATATGTAACCTTGCCCGAGCTTTCGGCAGTAGTGCCCTCCTTGTCGCGGCATTGTATAGTCCATGATACTGTGTTGCCGCTTGTCTTTGAGTTGATAATCTTACAGTTCTGATTTTTCTCCGGCTTCTGGGGAATAAGGTCTTTCTTTGTTATGCACTGGGTATGGGTCATAGGAGGCATTTGCATGGGCATGCCCGGCATATCTGTTTTTACGGTAATCTCCCAGAATCCGTCGCGCATATCCGGTTCAGCAAAAGAGAGTGTGGCGGATAATAAAGAAAAAACTAATACTGCCGCAAATATTGTCCTTATAAACATTTTTACCCCCTTTTCGATAAACGATTTTCCTTATTTTATTTCAACAGCCTCGTCTATGAGCATTACAGGTATATCGTCTTTAACCGGATACATGAGCTTGCATTTGTCGCAGATGAGGCCGCTTTCAGCCTCCTTGTAGATCAAATCACCCTTGCATTTCGGACATGCTAAAATGTCGAGCAGGTCTTTGCTTATTGCCATTTTATCCCTCCGATATTACTTTGGATAATCTTTTTAATACCTTTTCCTTGCCTACTATTTCCAATACCTCAAAAAGGCCGGGGCTTGCGGCGCCTCCTGTTACGGCAACCCTCACGGGCTGTGCTACTGCGCCGAGTTTGATCCCGCGCTCATCCGCAAATGCGTGGAAAACCCTCTCCAATTCCGCTGCCGTAAAATCGGGAAGTCCTGAAAGGATTCCATGCAGTTCGGACAGGTGTTTTAAATTCTCGGGCTTTAAAAATTTATCCTTCGCCTTTGAATCTATCTCAACATATTCTAAGATATAGTATTTCAGCGAAGCGGCAAGCTCTACGAGCGTCCGGCTCCTCTCTTTGAGGGTATTGACCGCCCTTGAAAGCCATTGAATATCAAGCTGCTGCCCTTCCTGAATGACGCCTTCTTTAATCAAAAACGGGACTGCCGCTTCAGCAAGGCCTTTCGCATCTTCTTTCATGATATATTGGCTGTTGAGCCATAAGAGCTTTTCAGGATTGAAGACAGATGCGGACTTCCCTACGTTATCCATTGTAAAATATTGAATTAATTCCTCTCTCGTGAAAATTTCCTGATCCCCGTAAGACCAGCCGAGCCTTACGAGATAATTCACGAGGGCGTCGGGAAGGTAACCCATATCCTTATACGCCATTACGGATGTTGCGCCGTGTCTTTTGCTCAGCCTCGTTTTGTCTGCGCCCAATATCATGGGCAGGTGCGCGAACTGAGGCGGTTCCCATCCGAACGCCCTGTATATATGGATTTGTTTGGGGGTATTATTTATATGGTCATCGCCCCGAATAATATGGGTTATTTTCATGTCGATATCATCGACGACCACTACAAAGTTATAGGTAGGAGCGCCGTCGGAACGGAGGATTATAAGGTCTTCCAGCACATTATTGTCGAATTCTATAGGCCCCTTAATAAGATCGTTTACTATCGTAGCGCCTTCCTGCGGCATTTTGAATCTCACCGCAAACGGCTTGTCCGGCACAGGCTCCGCTAAGTTCCTGCACCTGCCGTCATATTTCGGAGGCTTGCCCTGCGCAAGGGCATCCTGCCTGCGCTGCTCAAGCTCTTCCGGAGCGCAGTAACACCTGTATGCCTTCCCTTCCATCAGCAGCCTTTCCACATAATTTCTATATATATCAAAGCGGTCTGTCTGCCTGTATGGACCCTCATCCCAATCGAGTTTCAGCCATTTCATGCCCTCGACTATGGCTTCTATATATTCTTCCGTCGAACGGGTAGTGTCCGTATCCTCTATCCTGAGGACAAAAGTCCCGTTATAATGCCTTGCGAACAGATAGTTGAACAGCGCTGTCCGCGCCCCGCCGATATGGAGGTGTCCTGTGGGGCTTGGCGCGAATCTGACCCGTATTTTTGAGCCTTCGTTCATAAGGTGTTATTATACCACAGCTTTACAGGACAGGCGCCCGACCCCCCCTTGGAGCCTTTACAGACCTGAACCTTATGTGTTAACCTTATTACCTGAAAATAAGCAGGAAGGTGGTGATATAACAATGTTTGATACGGTAAAAAAGAGGGGAATTATCGAATCCTTTAAGATCCATGATCACGATACCGGTTCTCCTGAGGTGCAGATTGCCCTGTTGAGCGAAAGGATAAGTTATCTTACGGAGCATTTTAAGACCCACAAGAAAGACCATCATTCACGCAGGGGGCTCTTAAAACTCGTCTCACAGAGAAAGAGACTTCTCGGTTATCTGAAGACTTCCGACAAAGGCCGCTATGATACTGTTATAGAACGACTTGGACTCAGGAAATAGCCTGCTGGAAATACAAACTAAGGAGACAGAAAGACAATTGATGAGAAATGTAGAACTTGAGATTAAAGGTAAGCGTCTGGTTCTTGAGACCGGTCAAATGGCTAAGCAGTCGGGCGGCGCAGTTGTGGTAAAGTACGGAGATACGGTTGTTCTCGCAACGGCAGTTGCGGATAAAAGGGTAAAGGAAGGGTTGGATTTTTTTCCCCTCACCATTGATTATCAAGAGAGAACCTATGCCGCGGGCAAAATCCCCGGCGGGTTTTTTAAACGGGAAGGCAGGCCAAGCGAAAAAGAAATCCTCACCTGCCGTCTTATAGATCGTCCGTTAAGGCCGTTGTTCCCGAAAGGATTTTATCACGAGACTCAGGGAATCGCCTCGGTGCTGTCATACGGCAGTGAAAATGTCGCGGATATTTTAGGCATTATCGGAATGTCCGCTGCCATGCATATATCCGATGTCCCCTTTGACGGGCCTGTAGGAGCGGTAAGGGTGGGGATGATTGACGGCAGCTTAGTAATCAATCCCGACAATACCGAAACCGAAAGGCTTGAGCTTAACCTCGTTGTAGCCGGGACGGCGGACGCCGTCATAATGGTTGAAGGGGGAGGAGCGGAGGTATCCGAATCATCCCTCCTTGAAGCTATTGATTTTGCCCATGCGGAGATTAAACGCATTACTGCGCTGCAAAACGAACTCAGGGACAAAGCCGGAAAGGCAAAGAGGCCGGTCAGACCCGTTGAAGAAAATCTGGCGCTCAAACAAGAAGTAAGAGCCTTTGTTGCGGACAGGCTTAAAGAAGCTATTATTATTCCCGGAAAACATCAGCGGCAGGAAGCCCTTGACATAATCCTTGAAGATGCAGTCAAACATTTCAACACTCCTGAAAATTCAGAGCGGCTTTCAGGAGACGCCGGTAAAAATTTGACGAGAGATATTGCAAATGCCTTTGACTCTTACGAGAAAGAGATCGTCAGGAATATGATTATCAATGAGGGAATCAGGTCTGACAGCAGAAAAACCAATGAGATCAGACCGATATCCTGTCATCTCGGTTTTCTCCCCCGCGTGCACGGCTCGGCTCTCTTTATCAGGGGCGAGACTCAGGCGCTTGCGGTAGCAACACTCGGCACATCGGATGACGAGCAGAAGATTGATTCCCTTGACGGAGAAATGTATAAAACTTTTATGCTTCATTACAACTTTCCGCCGTTCAGCGTCGGAGAAGTGAAACCCCTCCGCTCTCCGGGCAGGAGAGAGATAGGGCACGGAGCGCTCGCGGAGAGGGCATTGAAGTATGTAATCCCTTCAAAGGAAGCATTCCCATATACCATAAGGATAGTGTCGGACATCCTGGAATCGAACGGTTCATCATCAATGGCTACTGTTTGCGCAGGTTCGCTGGCGCTGATGGATGCAGGTGTACCAATGCCTAAGCACGTAAGT
>JACREW010000173.1 GCA_016212685.1 Nitrospirota bacterium | reverse complement strand
CACATTATTACAGATTTTGTCGGTTGCGGCTTTCGAGAAGATGCCCTTGCAGCAAGCATTTGCGAGGGCGGATTACAGTATGAACACTGAACCGAATTGTAACCAATTGGATCTATTCGGTTCTTAACCGGACACTACTGTTGCAGTATATATAATTACGTCCTCAATTTTATTGTTTTTTTGAGTTTTTCGGTGGTTTTTGTTATAAATTTATGACGATTTTATTACGGTGCTTTCCGTTATATAGTACACGCACATAGTCCCGGCACTTGACTAATTGTCTGATTTTGTGTAATATGTCTTACATATAGGAGGCAAATCAAATGAGTACGACAATTACAATTCGCATCGATCCAAATACTAAAGAACGTCTCGAAAAACTCGCGAAAGTTACGGATAGATCAATGTCATATTTCGTCAGCCATGCGCTTGAGCAGGTCATTGAGCAGGAAGAATGGCAAATAGGCGAGATAAAGCGCAGGGTCGAACTTGCCGACAAGCCGGGGGCTAAATTCATTCCACATGAGGATATTGAAGCATGGCTCAAGTCGTGGGGCACAACTAAAGAGAGGAAGCCGCCTAAATGCGGATAGAGTGGTTGCCCGATGCAGGCCGGGACCTCGTTGAAATTCGGAGTTTCATAGCGGCGGATCATCCGGGCGCGGCTGCACAAGTGGCTAAACGTATTCTCGATACCGTCGCTTATCTCCGTGATCATCCGGAGATCGGCAGAGCAGGGCGGCTTCCGGGCACTCGTGAACTGATAATCCCCGGCCTTCCCTATGTCGTACCGTACAGGGTAAAAGGTACGGTGATAGTGATATTAGGCGTTCTTCACGCGTCTCAAGAATGGCCCAAGGATCTTTAAAGGTATCGTCTTTTTCGTCTTTCTCGCTCGCGAGATAAGACCATAAACGCCGTTGCATCTTAAATTTTGCATCCGCTATCAAATACATTGCATATGTCAATTTCAGATTTCCGGGTTCATTTGTGAAAATTGACTGTGCAAAGTCTTTGCACGCTTTTGGAAGGAATAATTATTATACCGAAGCGGTATAATTTACACTTGTTATTATTAAAAGCGAAGTTCTCATATCAGACGAAAGATTTGGTAGTCCCAACGGGAATCGAACCCGTGTTTCGGCCTTGAGAGGGCCACGTCCTGACCGCTAGACGATGGGACCAAAATAAAAAGTGAGAACTGGGAACTAAGAAGTGAGAAGTAAAAACTTTACTTCTTCTTTAACATTTACTCAACTTTCTACTTCTTACTTCCTACTTGTTTTTACTGGGGAGAGAGGATTCGAACCCCTATAAGCAGATCCAGAGTCTGCCGTCCTGCCGTTGGACGACTCCCCAATGGTTTCGTTATGGCGCACAGCGATGAGCGTTATAACGTTCAATATTATGTCATACCGGTTTCAAATAGTTCAATAACGCGCAGCTCTATAACGCGATAAACGCTATTTCTTTTTTTTCGGCTCGAATAATCCCTTTACTTCTTCCATCAGTTCGCTTATGTCCTTGAACTGCCGGTACACCGAGGCGAATCTCACGTAGGCGACCTTGTCGAGTTCTTTTAGCGCCGACATTATTTCCTCGCCTATCCATGTGCTTTGTATCTCTTTGACGTTGAGCCCCATGAGTTTCTTCTCGATATTTCTTTCTACTTCCTCAAGCGTTGTGGTGGGAATGGGGCGTTTCTCGCACGCCTTTTTGAGGCCGGTAAGTATCTTGTGGCCATTGAAGAATTCACGGCTTCCGTCTTTTTTTATCACCATAGGGAAGGGGTCCTCGACCCTTTCATAAGAGGTAAAGCGCTGCCCGCATTTCAGGCATTCCCTTCTTCTGCGGATGACGTCTCCTTCCTTGCTCGCTCTCGAGTCTATAACCTTGTCTTCGATGCTTCCGCAGAATGGGCACTTCATGGCTGATAAATGGGATGCTTGCTACAGAGGGTTTTTACCCTTCCATTCATGCCGGCAATTACCGATGGGTTATGTATATTTTTAATTACGTTCGATATTATGTCGGCGATGTCGTCCATTTCGGAATTGCCCATTCCGCGTGTGGTTACGGACGGCGTTCCGAGTCTTATTCCGCTTGTGATCGTCGGCGGCTTGTCGTCGTAAGGTATGGAGTTTTTATTTACCGTTATGCCTGCTTTATCCAGGGCTTCTTCGGCCTCTTTGCCGGTGACGTTTACGGTTCTTAAATCCACGAGCATGAGATGATTATCCGTGCCTTCCGATATTATTTTAAATTTGCGCTTGATCAGTCCGTCCGCAAGCTTTTTAGCGTTTGCTATAACTCTTTTCTGGTATTCCTTGAATTCACGGCTTAATGCCTCTTTCAATGCCACTGCTTTTGCGGCGATTACGTGGACGAGGGGGCCTCCCTGTATGCCGGGGAAAATCATCTTGTCGATTGCCTTTGCATATTCCGCCTTGCACATTATCATTCCGCCTCTCGGGCCGCGAAGCGTCTTGTGGGTAGTAGATGTAACGAAGTCCGCATAAGGAATCGGCGAGGGGTGTTCTCCAGCGGCGATCAGACCGGCGATGTGAGCTATATCTGCAAGCAGATAGGCGCCGGCCTCTTTAGCTATTTCCGAGAATGCCTTGAAATCGAGCCATCGGGAATACGCGCTCGCTCCTGTAATTATCATTTTGGGTTTATGCCTTGTTGCAAGTTTTCTCACTTCATTCATGTCTATGCGGCCTGTGTCTTTATCAACGCCGTAAAAGATAGTTTTGTAAAGCATGCCGGTGAAGTTGACCGATGCGCCGTGCGACAAATGGCCGCCGTGCGCCAGATTCATCCCCAATATCGTGTCTCCCGGCTTTAAAAAGGAGAAATAGACGGCCATATTCGCCTGGCTGCCTGAATGCGGCTGGACATTCACATGTTCCGCGCCGAATATCTTCCTTGCCCTTTCCATGGCAAGCTTCTCGACGATATCAGCATACTCGCAGCCGCCGTAATACCTCCTGCCGGGATAGCCTTCCGCATATTTGTTGGTGAATACGGATCCCTGAGCCTCGAGCACCGCCCGGCTCGCATAATTTTCAGAGGCTATTAAAAGTATTTTGCCCTGCTCCCGTTCCGTCTCTTTCAGTATCGCATCATATATGTCATGGTCTATGGATCTGAGATGTTCGAGATTCATTTTCTTGTCGTCTTCTCCTCGATGAATGTGATTTTCTTGAGCCTGTTGACATGCCTTCCGGCCTCAAAGGGCGTGGTTATCCATGTGCGGACTATCTCTTTTGCGAGGTCCTTTCCTATAATCCTGCCGCCGAGCACGAGGACGTTTGCATCGTTGTGAAGCCTGCTCATCTTTGCCGAAAAGAGGTCATTGCAAAGTGCGGCGCGGATATTCGGAAATTTGTTCGCAACAATAGACATTCCGATGCCGGTGCCGCATATCAGTATTCCCCGTTCCACCTTTCCGGCCGAGACGGCGCCGGCGACTTTCTCGCCGAAGTCAGGATAGTCAACGGATTGCGGGGTATCGGTGCCGTAATCGATGTATTCGTGGCACAATTCCTTTAAGACGGAAATTATTTCCATTTTCATCTCGAGACCGGCATGATCCGAGCCGATTGCGATATGCATGCATCCTCCAAGAACTCTGAACTTGAAATGTGTATCTTATAAAAGAGATATAATCGAAGTCAAGGAAGGGCTTGAACGACTAAATCCTGTTTATTTCGAGCCCTGACCGTCCAGCAGCCATGCCTCGAATTCGGGGAAATTCCGTCTGAAGTGCGTTTCGAACCAGCAGCGTTCTTTTTCCGTCCATGCCGGCCACGAATTTTTCAGAAATCCGATTATGCTTTTCAGAGCATTTTCGTCGTCGCAGAATAGTTCATTCTTATAAATCGGACCCTTTCCCGTGATAAGCCATTCAGGATTGACATTCAGTTTTTCATGCGCCCTTTTTACAAAACCGATGGAAGGTTCCCTGCCGTTGAGATAGGTATGAATAGTTGTCAGCGGAATGCCCATCAGCGCGGCAAAATCTTTTAATGTTCGGTTGCCTTTGATGATTTTTATCCTTGTCTTGTAGTCCATAAATCTCCTCCCCTTCCGATTTTATTTATATATAAATTTTATTTTACAAATGTGAAAATAGCGTGAACGTTTGATATAATAATACAGTAGTGTCCGGTTAAGAACCGAATAGATCCAATTGGTTACAATTCGGTTCAGTGTTCATACTGTAATCCGCCCTCGCAAATGCTTGCTGCAAGGGCATCTTCTCGAAAGCCGCAACCGACAAAATCTGTAATAATGTG
>JACREW010000174.1 GCA_016212685.1 Nitrospirota bacterium | reverse complement strand
ATAAACTTTATAAACGCCGTTAATGCTTCTCCTGACATGCAGAAGGCATTAATAGCCGTGTCATCATTCAAAGATCCGGGCATGAAATCCGTAAATATCCAGTCCGTCGATATTATTCCGGAGGGGAATGCGCTGCGCATAAGCATAAAAGGCAGCGCCGCGGCAAAAGACCTGATAGAGATGCAACAGGCGTATCAGAATTTAGTGGTCTCGATTAAAAAGACAAAGGGCATGCAGTTGCTATCCGACAGAATAGATATAAGCAGTAAAAGCTTCCAGATGGAGTTGAAATACACCGAACAGTCAGGGGCCGTAATACGGAAATAAAAACTATGGATAACCCGCACTACAAACTCAAACATCTGCTGGCATGATATATTGCAGTAAGCATCATTTTGACGGCGGTAGTATCGGGAATAATTATCGCAAAAAAATACAGGGATTCGGTTTTTGCAACTCTGAAAAACCTCCAGACCGCCGAACAGAACCTTTTCAGGATGAAAGAAGCGATTGAAGATATCGACAAAACCATAACGGAAGCAAGAATGATAATGCCGGACATCTTTAAGAAAAAGACCGCCGAAGAGCTTATGTATATCAGGGTTGACGAATTGAAATCGCGTTTCAGGGATGCGGAGATAATCATAACAAACATAGAATACAAGGGCAACGAGATAAGCATGACTATAGGCATAAAAGCCGGTAAAATGAAAGACTATACTGCCTTTGTAAATAACGTAGGCTATCTGCAGTCGCTTAAATTCCCGTTTTTCTCTATCAACGCCGTATCCCTTTTCCAGTCGCAGGACAAGATATCCGTCTCTTACGAGATTAAGGGTGCGCTCAAAACATTAAAAGACAGCCGCAGCTATAAGGACTGATAGGAAAAAAATTTCCCCTCACGACAATAATAATGCAATTTTATCCCATTTTTCCTGCTGAATAACGTCAATACAGTGACGTCATATTGCCGTTTACTTTAAAAATCAATAAGTTATTTATTGGCATGTTTTATGCTCTCAAAAAGCGGATACTTATGTATTCTTGGATAAAGGCGGGATATGGACAAAAAACTCGTACTAATATGGGCAGCGCCGTTGATCGCAATCGCATTAGGCGTCGTGATCTCGTCGAGCGCGAAGTTTAAGCCTTTCATTTCCCCTGCCGAAAAGCAGATCCTTGCCTTTTCTCACCAAAAAACGAAAATTTCATTCAAACAGCCCGCACCTGTCCCTCCGCTCGCCAATCCGATCTCCCACGAGACTCCCAAGGTCGCATTTCCAAAACTCCCCCTCGACAAGGTAGCGCCTCCTCCGGAAACAAAGGCCGAAGAGAAAAAAGTCTCGCTTATACTCATAAACGGCGGCAGAAAAATAGCAATAATAAATGGTATTATAGTCAACGAGGGGGATTCTATCGATAGCATGCGGGTTGAAAAAATAGAAAGAGGCAGGGTCTTATTAAAGGATAAAATGTGGGCAAAATGGATAAAGATAGAGTAAGGAAGCAGGCGAGAGGCAATAGGCTATGGGCTATATATAAAAAGTTTTTCTCTATCGCCTATTGCCTATTGCCTCTCGCCTCTTTTATCCTTTTCTCCTGTTCTTACACCGATATAAAGAGAGAGATCCAGATACCGAAAGAGGCTCAGGAGGTAAAACCCGACAGGCCGCCTCCATCGGAGCCGAAAATGCCGGACTTTATCCCTGTGACTGAAGATATTTCTCCCCTGAAGACACGAATTGTCGATATCAAGGCAAGAAACACGCCTTTACGCGATGTGCTTTACGTTATTTCCGAGGCTACAGGCCTTAATCTCGTTATGGAAAAAGATGTTAACGCCGAAGCCCCTATCACACTGACATTAAAGAACATGAGCGCCGAAGACGCCCTTAACACCATATTTTCGTCCATAGATTATTTCTATACCATAAAAGACAATATGCTTTTTGTAAAAGCGGTAGATACAAAGATATTCGAGCTTGGGCATCCTGCTGTTTTGCAGAGTTACAGCGTTGATGTAGGCGGAGATATACTCGGAGGGGCGACAGCAGGAACAACCGGCGGAAGCAGCCTCAAGGGCAATATTACACAAACCACGAAAAACGACGCAACCGCATTTAACTTCTGGGATGCGATCGAAAAATCCATCGCGAGCATTTTAGGCGCAGCGCAGCCCACAGCGGCGCCCGCAGGAGGCACGCCTGCCGCACCGACAACCACAACATCTGCTGTACAGCAAAGTTATACTGTGAACAGGCTGACAGGCACAATAGTAGTAACCGGCTCGAAAAAGAGCATAGAGAAGGTTGAGCGATTTCTTAATACAATTAAAAAGGTTATAAACAGGCAGGTTCTTGTCGAGGCCAAAATAATAGAAGTGCAGTTGTCGGAGGGATTGAAGTATGGAATAGACTGGACATTTATCAATAAAACATTAGGCGACGGCCAGATCAGCCTTACTTCTCCGGGCTTCACTGGAGTAGTTCCGCTCACAAGCCCTTATCTCAACCTCGCCGTTACGCGGGGGGCAAACTTCACTTCCCTTATAAAGGCGCTGCAATCGCAGGGAGATGTGCGAACGCTTTCGAATCCGAGGGTAAACATAATGAACGGGCAGACAGCGCTTTTAGGCGTTGGAAGAAACCAGAGCTTCATATCGAAAGTTGAAACGACAACCACAGCTACCGGCACTACTCCTACAACCACATTTACGGTAACAACGAGTAATATACTTTCCGGCATTATGATAGGAATAGTTCCCTACATTAACGAAAACGGGGAAATATCTCTATCAATAACGCCTATCATCTCAGATCTTATAAAACTCGAAGACAAGACGCTCGGCAGCGGGACAACCCAAACACAGATTTCCCTTCCAACCGTTGACCTGCGCGAACTCAGCACTACGGTAAAAGTCAGGGACGGCCAAATGATCGTGATAGGCGGATTGATATCAAAAAAGGAGAGCGTCAGCGATTATAAGGTTCCGGGGCTTGGCGATGTGCCTCTTCTGGGCGAAGCGTTTAAAAACAGGGACAAGCTGGAATCACGTTCGGAATTGGTTATCGTCCTTCAGCCAATATTAGTATCGAGGTAGATAACAGTTTGTTAAGTTCATTAATAAAGCCCCCTCACCCTCACCCTCGCCCTCTCCCACAAGGGGAGAGGGTTGTAATAGTTCCCCTCCCTTGACGGGAGGGGATGAAGGGGAGGGTGTTTTATGAGGCTTTGTTAAGTTAGGTCTTAGTAACACAATAAACTAAATTATGGCAAATATAAGAATAGGCGACCTGTTAAAAGCGCGGGGGCTCCTCACCGACGAACAGCTCCATGTCGCCTTGATCCAGCAAAAAATAACCGGCAACCTGCTCGGCGACGCCCTCGTGAAATTAGGCTTTATATCGTCAAAAGAACTGGGTCGGATACTGGCAGAGCAGTCCGGCATAGAATTCATAGATCTCGGCGAGCATATCATATCCGAAAATGCCCTCAGGGCCGTACAAAAGGAGGTCGCTGAAAAGGCAGGGTTTATCCCCCTCGACATGGAAGACGGACGCATGACCATAGGGATAACCAACCCGAGCAATATTTTGGCGGTAGATATCGCTACAAGGGCTGCAAAAGGCCAGCCTAAAGTCTGCATGGTGGATACGGACAGCTTCCAGGACGCAATGGACAGGGCATACTTCTTCCTCGAAAACCCTATTCATAAACGGATGGAAGACATAATATCCGAGATCAAGACTATGGAGACCGCAACGGGCGCCGCAGTAACAGGCCTCGCAAACCTCATTATAATGGACGGGGTCAGGAGAAACGCAACGGATATACATGTCAACCCCACCGCTGAGATGGTCAATGTATTTTACCGGATAGACGGCGTCCTTCGACACGGGCACAGCATTCCGAAGGCGGCCCACAACGGCATCGTATCGAGGATAAAAATACTCTCCCAGCTCGACATAGCGGAGCAAAGATTGCCGCAGGACGGCTCTTTCAGATTCGATTTTCTGAATAAGAGTTATGATATCCGCATATCGACGGTCCCGACGATATACGGAGAAAATATAGTGATGAGAATATTAGCAGGCACGGGTTCGCTGCTGAGGATCGAAATGCTCGGGTTCGACGAGGTCAATACAAAAAAAATAAAGGCATTATTTCATAAACCTTACGGGATAATTCTTATTACAGGGCCTACCGGAAGCGGTAAAACAACCACCCTTTATGCCGCGTTAAGGGAAATAAACCTGATTGAAAGGAACGTCATTACCGTCGAAGATCCGGTTGAATACAAGCTCAGCCTGATCAAGCAGACGCAGGTCAATGAAAAGGCCGGCTATGACTTCGCCCTTGCCGGCAGAAACTTCATGAGGCAGGATCCCGATGTGATGCTTCTCGGAGAGATAAGAGACGAGGAAACCGCCAAAATAGCCATCAGGGCATCCATAACCGGACATCTGGTCCTTTCGACGCTCCACACAAACGATGCTGTGACGGCAATCCCGAGGCTTTTGGATTTACAGGTGGACAGGTTCCTGATGTCTTCATCCCTTCTTGCCATAATGGCGCAGAGGCTGGTAAGAAAGACCTGCCGCTATTGCAAAATTGAATACAGCCTGAATGACCATGAGGCGTCGGCCTTTAAAGAATACGGAATATCTTTAAATAACGCGTTTAAAGGAGCCGGATGCCCCAAATGCGGCGGCACCGGATATGCCGGAAGGACGGTTATAGGAGAGATATTGATTATCGACGACGAGATAAGGGAAATGATATATTCAGGGGCTTCTATCATAGCGATAAAGGAAGCCGCGGTAAAAAAAGGCATGCGCCCGCTCAAAGAAGACGCCGTAAGGAAGGCGGCGGAAGGGATTACCACCCTTGATGAAGTGTTGAGAGTGGCGGGATAAAAGACCGTAAAGCGTGGAGCGATTAGGAAACTATGAATTATTTCTCATATAAGGTTTTAAACGCCGACGGCGCTGTAGTGAAAGGCGTTGCCGAAGGAGACGATATAGGCTCCGTCTACGGCGAACTCGCCTCGAAAGGGTTTTATATCCTCAACCTAAAAAAAGCAAGCAACGCGGCCGCGTATCTGAGGGGCATACTGCTCTCGCGCAAGCTAAAGCGCAAGGATGTCATAGAATTTGCCAATAACCTTTCCATTATGCTCAGGGCCGGCGTCCCGCTGCTTTCAGCGCTCGGAGACATTATCGCGACCATGGAGAGCAAAAACCTTAACAGTATTATAAGCGATATAAAACGCCGCACTGAAATGGGACTAAGATTTTCCGACGCTGTAGACGCCCACAAAAAGGTTTTCCCTGATATCTTTGTCAGGCTGGTAAAGGTCGGCGAAGAAACGGGACGTCTCGAAAGAAGCCTGCTGGATGTCGCAGATCACCTGCAAAAAATGGAGGACCTCGCCTCGGCAATAAAGAGGGCGCTTATTTATCCGGCCTTTGCTATAGTCACGACCATGGGCGCCTTGATATTCTGGCTCGCATACGTTTTGCCCAAGATTATGAAGACCCTTAAGGAAATGGGCGTAAAACTGCCGCTTGTAACACGGATACTGCTGCATGTAAGCGATTTCACACAGGCATACTGGTATCTTATTCCGCTTATGCCGGTTGCGGTTTTTGCCCTTTTTCAGATACTGAAACAAAAAGAGCGCACCAGATATTACGTAGACAGGCTCAAATTGGCATTCCCTATCGTAAAACTTGTAGTGTATAACAAACTGCTTGCGCTATTCTCCGAACAGCTCCGGATACTGATAGTGGCCGGCCTCACTATAAACAGGGCGTTAGACATAATCGCGGATGTTATGGGCAATGAGGTGTTCAAAAGGGCTATACTTAAGTCGAACGACGTCATAGCAGCCGGAAGCAGGATATCGGACGCGATGAGGGAGCATCCGGTCTTTCCGCCGCTCGTTATAAGGATGGTGGATATAGGCGAGACGAGCGGCAATCTCGACGATCAGTTCGCCTTTCTCTCGAAACTTTATATCAAAAAACTGGATGACATATCGGAAAAAATGGGCAAGATGATAGAGCCCATTCTAATCGCGGTTGTAGGAGGCCTTTTTGCGGTAATCATCATAGGGCTTATGCTGCCGCTCTATGACCTTATTTCACAGTTCGGCAAGGCAAGATAATGGATTACCTTGAATTCTTCGATCTTAAAGAAAACCCCTTCAGACTTACTCCCGATCCCTTTTACTTCTATCCCTCCGGAAGCCACAATGAAGCGCTCTCGTCTTTCAATTACATCGTGGAGCAGAAAGAGGGATTTTTCATGTGCACCGGAGAACCCGGAACAGGCAAAACAACGCTGCTCAATACATTCCTCAATACGGACAGGTGGAAAGACAGGGCCGGCATAGCGCTTGTCCTGACGCCGAGACTCTCGCCTGAGGAATTCCTGCTCACCGTGCTCGAAGACCTTAACGTAAAAGTAAAAAATACGAATAAAAACGAAATTATCAAGGCATTCAGGGATTTCCTCATAGAAAACTCCATGTTCGGGCGGAGGATAATCATCATAGTTGATGAGGCGCAAAACCTACCCGACGAAACCCTCGAAGAACTGAGGCTCCTGTCGAATCTCGAAACCGACAAGGAAAAACT
>JACREW010000178.1 GCA_016212685.1 Nitrospirota bacterium | reverse complement strand
TTCACTACGGGCGTGTTTTTGAATTTGCCCTTTAATATCTCTTCGGAAAGCTGGTCTTCTATCTCCTTGTAAATAGCCCTTCTCATGGGACGAGCGCCGTATGTAGGTTGATAGTATTTGTTGAGCAGCCATTCTTTAACCTCCGGAGATACGTCTACGGTCAAGGCATGCTCCGTAAGTTTCCTGTTCGTCTCCGCTATCAGAAGGTCTACTATCGACAGCAAATGCTCCTTTTCAAGCTGGTGGAAAACCACTGTTTCGTCAACGCGGTTCAGGAATTCCGGATTGAACGTCTTTTTCAATTCGGACAGTACACTGTCCTTCATCTTCGTATGAATATCCCCTGACGATGCGCGGTAGAAACCGAGCGGAGTGGCCTTTTCGATGATACGCGCGCCCAGATTTGACGTCATGATGATGATGGCGTTTCTGAAATCGACCTTTCTGCCGTAACTGTCCGTAAGCACCCCTTCGTCCAGTATCTGAAGCAGCATATTAAATACGTCATGATGCGCCTTTTCTATTTCGTCGAACAGGACTACAGCATAAGGCCTCTTGCGTATCTTCTCCGTCAACTGCCCGCCCTCTTCGTAACCCACGTAGCCCGGAGGCGCTCCGGTAAGGCGGGAGACATTGAACCTCTCCATGTATTCCGACATGTCGAGCTTGATGAGGGCGCTTTGGTCATTGAACATGAATTCAGCCAGCGCCTTTGCAAGCTCCGTCTTTCCGACTCCCGTAGGGCCGAGGAAGAAGAACGAACCGATAGGTCTGTTTTTGCTCTTAAGCCCTGCCCTCGACCTTCTTATCGCCTTCGATACCGCCTTCACGGCGTCGTCCTGCCCGATTATACGCATATGGAGGGTTTCCTCCATCTTCAATAATTTTTCGGTTTCGGTTTCCTCGAGTTTATATAACGGTATACCGGTCATTTTAGAAACCGTATATGCTATATCATCTTCTTCCACGACCGGAACCTCTTTATTCAGGGAATCCTTCCATTTCTTGTATTGAAGCTCATATATCTTTTTGAGCCGGTCTTCCTGAGTCCTTATGGACTGCGCTTTTTCGATGTCGTGAAGCCTCACGTAAAGGCTCTTTTCCTTCGCGAGCTGAATAAGTTCGGTCTCCATGTCTCTCAGTTCCTGAGGGGTAGTCGACCTTTTCAGCTTAAGCCTCGAACCTGTTTCGTCAACAACATCTATAGCCTTGTCAGGAAGATACCTGTCGGTTATATATCGGTCTGAGAGTTTTGCGGCGGCAGTAATCGCTTCGTCGCTGATTTTCACCTTATGATGGTTTTCATACTTCGGCCTTATGCCTCGTAAAATTTCGACGGTAGTATCTTCTGTCGGGGGCTGGACATAAATCGGCTGGAATCTCCTTTCAAGCGCCCCGTCTTTTTCTATATACTTCCTGTATTCGTCGGGCGTGGTTGCGCCAATGCACTGAAGCTCGCCCCTCGAAAGCGCGGGTTTCAGCATATTCGACGCATCAACCGAGCCTTCGGCCGCCCCAGCTCCGATGAGGGTATGGAATTCGTCTACAAACAGGATTATATTCTTGTCCGACTGCAGTATTTCGCGCATTACGGCCTTGAGTCTCTCCTCAAACTGACCCCTGTATTTCGTCCCTGCAATAAGCGCTCCGAGGTCGAGGGAAATTATGCGTTTCCCGATAAGGCTGTCCGGAACATCGCCAACTACGATCTTCTGCGCAAGACCTTCAACTATAGCAGTCTTGCCCACCCCGGGCTCTCCGATTATGGCCGGATTGTTCTTAAGCCTTCTTCCTAAGACCTGAATCACACGCTCGATCTCATCTTCCCTGCCTATAACCGGGTCGAGCTTTCCTTCGACAGCCAGCAATGTGAGATCCCTGCCGAATTCATCGAGGGCGGGCGTATTGCTTTTCCTGCGCTCTTTTTGATGCGTCTGCTGAAATTGCGGTTTGATGGCGATATTAATGGTCAGTTGTCGTGCGCCGAGGAGATTTGCTCCGAGGTTTCTCAAAATCTTGCCGGCGATGCCTTCGTCTTCGCGTATAAGACCTAAAAGTAGATGCTCGCTCCCGATATAATTATGCCCTAAAAGACGGGCCTCCTCTATGGAAAGCTCGAGCACCTTTTTCGCGCGGGGGGTAAACGGGATGTCTCCGAATGTCAAAACATTGCTGCCGATAGGCAGATTCCTTTCCACTTCGAATCTTATTTCATCTATCGACAAACCCATTTTTTTGAGGATTGTAATGGGAATGCTGTCTTCTTCTCTCAAGACGGCCAACAGGAGGTGTTCAGTGCCCAGATAATCGTTATTTCTCCGCTCCGCTTCCTCTTTGGCGTATATTATAATCTTCCTTCCTCTTTCGGTAAACTTTTCAAACATCTTTATACTCCTTGGATAGTCTCTATAAAAATATTACTCGTTTTAAACAAACCTTGTCAATCTTGCATCTTGCATCTTGCATCCTGTATCTTTATATTCATGTATGCAGATGTTGTCTTCCCTTTGAAGCTTCCTCCGCTCACTTACAAGATTCCTGCGAATGCGCCTTACGACCTGAGAGGAAAAATCGTAAAAGCGCCTTTAATGGGGAAAAGCCTCTACGGTCTCGTGGTCTCGGTGATAGGTTCTCCGGAGCGGAACTGGAAAAATATCAGGGAGATTGAGAGCGTCCATCAGCGTTTCGCTTCGGAATCCAACCTTTCATTGCTGAAATGGCTTTCGGATTATTATCTCGCGCCAATGGGGACCGCCCTGAACAGCAGCTTTTTCGAAGAAACGATAAAGACAGGGGGCAGCAATCAGCAATCAGCAGTCAGGATAAAGAATAAAGAACAAAAAAGGGAAACTGAAAATTCTGAACTCTCACTTGTTTATGACTGCATTAAAGAAAAAAATTATAGATCCTTCTTGTTTCACCCCGCCTCCATATCGCAAGAACTTTCCATACTGAATAAAATTATGGGTGAAGCCGCCCCGTATATGCACGGCGCTATAATCCTCGTGCCTGAAATAGGACAGATCGAAAGGCTCTTGCCTGACCTCAAAAACATATTTGGAGAAAGACTATGCGTCCTTCACAGCAGGCTTACCGCAAAGAAAAGGATGGAAGCGGCGGCACAGATACTTGCAGGGCGGTCGGACGTAGTGCTCGGCACACGGTCTGCCGTCCTCGCACCGCTTAAGAACGTATCTTTCATTGCCGTTACAGGGGAACACAGCAACTCTTACAAAGGCGAAGAGGGTCTCAGATATAACGCAAGAGATGTGGCCGTAATGAGGGGATTTATCGAAAAATCGTGCGTCCTTCTCTCATCCGTTTGCCCTTCCGTAGAATCCATATACAATACGAAAATCGGCAAATATACTCCGTTAAACGCCAATCGGCAGCCGGAGACAAAAAGACCGAGGATAAAAATTGTCGGCGCGAACAGAACAAAAGGGAAGGCCTCGACCATAGCAGGAGAAGTCTTGAAGGAGGCGAAAAATACCATCTCAAAAAAAGGAAAATTCTTATTCCTCATCAACAGAAAAGGATATTCCCTCATAAGATGCGAGGATTGCGGGCATACGGTTCAATGCAAAAAATGCGGAATTCCGCTCGTGTTCTATAAGGCGAAAAATGCGGTAAAATGCAATTATTGCGGTCTCGAAAAAAACATTCCCGAAAGCTGCGAAGAATGCAAAGGCTTCGCGATGAAACCATCCGGCGCTGGGACGGAAAAAATAAAAGAAGAAGTCGAAGAATTATTGGGGACAAAAACGCTGCTTTTAGAAAAAGAGCGCTCCCTTTCCCCCTTGCCGCTTACCCCTGATATATTGCCCTTTGTCGTGGGAACAACGTATGCGGCAAAAAAACTCAGGGACGAAAAGTTCGACGCTGCCGCGCTCTTTAATATCGACCAAACCCTGTCGCAACCCGACTTCAGGGCATATGAGAGGACGTTTCAACAGACGATGCAGATAGCCGGAACAATAAAACCCGACGGTTCTCTTTTCCTGCAGACATGGAATCCCAAAAACAGGATATTAAGGTTTATTAAAAACTACGATTTTCACGGCTTTTACGAGCATGAACTGTCGCAGCGGAAGACTATAGATTACCCTCCTTTTTCAAAGATCGTGCTGTTTAATATCTCTTATAAAAAGGGGATAAACTTATTGGACGATATAAGAAACATGCTTGAAGCAGAGGAGATAAAAGGATTGGAAGTCCTCGGCCCCGTCGAAATACCGCCTATACTCAAATCCTATCCTCACTGCATCCAGATTCTTTTAAAATCGAAAGACAGCAGGATTTTGCATTCATACGCGAGGCAGTTGCTGAACAAACTCGAAAAAATAAAAGATGTGAAGATAAATGCGGATGTCGATCCGTTAAAGGTATAATATATCCCTTCTTTTTGCCAGTATCTCTTTTGCCTTTTCGATGTCCTTCTTTATCCGGTCTTCTAGTTCTTTAATACCGGAGAATTTCTTTTCATCCCTTATCCTGTCTATGAAGTGAATCCTTATCTTCTCTCCGAGGAGATTGCGGCTGAAATCAAAGATATGAACCTCATAGCTCACAGGCACATCGCCGAACGTAGGATTTTTGCCTATATTAGCAACGCCGTCGTAAACTCGAATCGGTGAATCGGTGAATCGGTGAATCGGTGATTTCTCCGTTTCATAAAGAGAAACTCTCACCGCGTACACTCCCTCTTTCGGGACAAGCTCATTTGGAGCGGTGATATTCGCGGTGGGGGTATGAAGCAAAGAGGCTCCCCTTCCTAAGCCTTTGATAACCGTGCCTTCGATATGGTACGCCCTGCCTAACATCTTCAACGCCTCGCATACCCTTCCCCTCAAGAGCAGGCTCCTTACCCTGCTGCTGCTTACAATGTCGTCATATACTTTCGCGTATCTAACGACGCTTACGCCGAATCCGTATTTCCGTCCCCTCCTTCTCAAAAGAGCGGGCGTGCCTTTTTTGCCTTTGCCGAAGGCGTAATTATGTCCTACGACTATCCATTTAGCCCCGATTTTATCGATAAGGACATTCCTGATGAAATCATCAGGATCCGTCCTCGCGAATTCTTTATCGAAGCCTATGGATATGAGAACCTTTATGCCCGAATTCGACATAAGATCGGCTTTATCCCCGAATGTCGTGAGGATCTTCAATCCCCTTTCGGGCGCTAAAACACGCACCGGATGTGGGTCGAATGTTATCGCAATCGGAATGCCGTTAATCTCCTTTGCCTTTGCCTCAACCTTCTTGAATATCTTCTGATGTCCGAGGTGAACGCCGTCGAAATTGCCGATGGTTACCACCGGATTAGGATAGCACGATACATTTTGCAGTTCTCTGATTATTTGCATATCAAATATATGGCATTACAGGCATAGCTGAAAAACCTTTGGCAGCGATACCTTAAAGCCGAACCCTCCACCCATTTAAAGGCAATTTCAATATAACCTTTGCATTAAACAATAAAACAGGCACTTTAATAAATTTATCGCATTGCTAAAAGCTTTGAAGCTGTGCCTGTAATGCATTAGTTACGTGTTATCCGCATAATAGTTCGTTATATATCTTTTTAATCTGTTCTTTTGTGTCTTCCATATCGCCGCCGTTATCTACGGCATAATCCGATCTGCTTATCTTCATTTCTATCGGAAACTGGCTTTTCAATCTCTTCCGGGCCTCATCCCCGGATATTCCTTTTTCCTTAAGGCGGCTGATTGCAACTTCCTCCGACGCGAATACGGTTATTATCTTATCGAACCTGTTTTGATATCCTCTCTCGAATATCACGGGGGCTTCCACGATTATGATTGCCGAAGGATCGGTTATTTTACCGGCTTCTTCTTCCACCCTTTTGAAAACCCTCGGATGCAAAATATCTTCGAGGGAAATCCTGAGATGCGGATGTTCGAATACAATTTCCGCAAGTTTCTTTTTATTTATTTCCGACGGCTGACCGCTGACTGCTGAGTGCTGAATTATATCATCGCCGAATGCCTTTTTTATCTCATAAATTACAGCCGGGTCTTTGAGGAGTTCACGGACTATATCGTCAGTATCGATAACAACAGCGCCGAATTCTTTAAACATCAGGGCAACGGTGCTCTTGCCCATTCCGTAATTTCCCGTAAGGCCGATTATTGTCACGCCGTCCCTTCCGCTTTTTTCTTCAACTCTGCAAGTTTCTTCAGCGCCTTTTGCGGGGTAAGGTTTTCCATATCGATTCCCAGCAACTCAAGCTTTATAGGATCTCCGCTGAAAAAGAGGTCCATCTGCGCGGCGCGCGGCTTTAACATTCCCGCCTCTTTCTTTTCGAGCTTATCGAGCACGACCTTCGCCCCTTCTATAACATTATCGGGCAGCCCTGCGAGCCGGGCAACCTGAATGCCGTAACTCTTGTCCGCAGGGCCTTTTTCTATCTTCCTTAGGAAAATTACCTCGTCTCCCCATTCCTTAACGACCACGTTGTAATTTTTAACGCCGTCCATTATCAACGCGAGGTCCGTAAGTTCGTTATAATGCGTTGCGAACAGCGTGCGCGCCTTAATATTATGCGCGAGATGCTCCGCGACAGCCCACGCAATGCTGATACCGTCGAATGTGCTTGTCCCTCTTCCCACTTCATCGAGGAGTATAAGGCTTTTCTCCGTGGCATTATTAAGAATATTCGCCGTCTCTATCATCTCCACCATAAATGTGCTCTGCCCCTTTGTGATGTAATCGGATGCGCCTATCCTCGTGAATATCCTGTCGGCTATTCCTATCATTGCGCTCGATGAAGGCACGAAAGAGCCCATTTGCGCCATAAGGACGATAAGCGCCGTCTGCCTCATGTATGTGGACTTACCCGCCATGTTAGGGCCTGTTATAACCAGCAGCCTGTTTTCATTGCAGTCCATGAGCGTGTTATTGGGTATGAACTTTTCGTCGGCTGCGGAAATGCCGTACGCTCTTATAAGCCTTTCTATAACAGGATGTCTGCCGTCAGCTATTTCTACGACATCGTCCCCGGTGATCAAGGGCTTTATATAATCGTATCTCTTTGCGACGGTCGCCAGCGAAAGCAGAAAGTCGATCACGGCTATACGAGAGGATGTCTCAAGGAGTTGATCCGCGTACTTCTGCATCTTTTCGAGGATATTCATGAATATCTCATATTCGAGTTCTTTAAGCCTGTCCTCAGCTCCCAGCACCTTTGTCTCGTATTCCTTTAAATCGGGGGTTATAAACCGTTCGCAGTTGGCGAGGGTCTGCTTTCTTATGTAATCTTCAGGAACGAGATGCAGGTTAGGTTTCGTTACCTCTATATAATACCCGAATACCCTGTTGAAGCCTACCTTCAAAGACGATATGCCTGTCCTCTGCTTTTCATCGGCTTCGAGCCGCGCTATAAAATCCTTGCCGCTTATCGATATATTCCTCAGTTCATCGACTTCCTTGTTATAACCTTTTCTGATGATGCCGCCGTCCCTCGGATTAGCCGGCGGATTTTCAACAATACCAAAGGCTATCAAGTCCTGCAGATCGACGAACTCCGATATGGCGCCGCCGATCTCCTTTATATACGCATCCGAAGAAGACATTAAAAGCCTTTTTATCTTGGGCAGGTGATCTATAGAGCTTTTCAGCGCCGCCAGATCCCTCGGCCATGCCGACCTTGAGATAATCCTCGACGTAAGCCTCTCTATGTCCTGTATCTTTCTGAGGGTCGTCCTTAAGTCCTCCATCAATTCGTAATCTTCCACTATAGCCTCGACAGCGCCCTGACGTTTTATTATTTCGGATGACGACAGCAACGGCTTCGTGACGGCGTTTCTCATAAACCTGCCGCCCATTGGAGTAAGGGTCTCGTCCAATACCCATAGCAGAGAGCCTTCGGCGGAGCCGTCTTTCAGGTTGTGGGTCAATTCCAGATTCCTCTTTGTGGCCGAATCTAAAAACATGTATGACGTCTGGTTCAAGACTGTGATTTTTTTGAAGGTCAATATCTTCTGCGACTCTTCGAGATAGCTTATGAGCGCGCCTGCCGCTGCGATAGCGGTATTCATTCCGCCGCAGCCGTATCCGTCCAGAGATGAGACCTTGAAATATTTGAGAAGGGTCTTATACGATTCCGCGTGGTCGAAATACCAGTCGTCGTAATGAGACACGTAAAATCCCCTGAACACTTCCTTATAGTGAATGTTTTCTTCAAGGCTCCGTGGGCAGAGTATCTCCCTCGGCTCATAACGCGCTATTTCGTCCTCTACAGGCTTGTCCGTCTCATATACCGTGAATTCTCCGGTCGAGAGGTCGGCGACAGTTATGCCGGTCATGCCCTGATAAGGGAATACGCTCATTATATACGCATTTTCCTTAGGCTGTTCCGGCACATGCGTTCCCGGAGTAATTACCTTTACGACCTCCCGCTGGACGATTCCTTTAGCGAGTTTAGGGTCTTCCACCTGCTCGCATATCGCCACCTTATGCCCTGCCTTAATGAGCTTCGATATATAGCCGTCAATAGAGAAATAAGGGACTCCGCACATAGGCATAGGGTCGTCCTTGCTCTTATCCCGGCTTGTTAAGGCAATCTGCAATATGCCCGACGCGACCTTAGCGTCTTCGCCGAACATCTCATAAAAATCGCCGAGCCTGAAAAGAACAATGGCGTCGTGATATTTTTCCTTAATGCCGGAATACTGCTTCATCAATGGGGTAAGTTCGGACACTGTTTAACCTCAAAATAAAATTTATAACCCGGAAAGTTCATCATCATTATAACAGATAATTATTTTCGACATAACATCCCGCATCGGAAGTTTTTATGCCGCCGTCATGAACTATATGCTCTTTTATCATAAAGGGCATTTCTGCCGCGCGGGATTTTGCATGGTTCAACATGCTACAATTTCTTAAATGACTGCTATAATCACGGTTGAAAACCTTACAAAAAAGTTCGGCTCCATAACAGCCGTTGACGGAATATCATTCGAGGTTCAGGAAGGAACTATCTTCGGATTCCTCGGTCCCAACGGCGCGGGGAAAACGACCACCATCAATATCCTATGCACCCTTTTGTCTCCCACATCAGGCGGCGCGTCGATAGACGGCCACGACTGCATGAAGGAATCGCCTGCGGTAAGAAAAAATATAGGCATCGTCTTTCAGGATAATACCCTCGATAAAGAACTGACCGCGTACGAAAACCTGTTGTTTCATTCATACCTTTACAATGTTCCTAAAACCGAGAGAAAGGGAAGGATTGATGATGCGCTAAATTTTGTAGGACTGTATGAAAGAAAAGACGACACTGTGAAAAAATTTTCGGGCGGAATGAAAAGAAGGCTTGAAGTGGCGCGCTCTATAATCCACCAGCCCAAGGTGCTCTTTCTCGACGAGCCTACGCTCGGACTCGATCCGCAGAGCAGAACCAATCTATGGGAATTCATATCGGAACTTCCGAAAAAACATGCCGTTACCATATTCATGACCACGCATTACATGGAAGAGGCAGAGATATGCGATAAGATAGCTATAATAGATAAGGGAAAAATAATCGCGCAGGGCTCGCCGGAAGAATTAAAAAAAATGGTCGGCGGGGATGTCATTTATTTAAAGACAAGAAACAATGTTGCGGCTATAGATGAGATTAAAGCAAGCCTGAATCTCGATGCCGAGGAAAAAAACGGAGAGATATTCATATCCGTGTCAAAGGGAGACGCCTGCATTCCGAAGCTTATCAATACCCTTGCGGATGCCGTAGTATCCGTGAGGCTCCAGAGGCCGACCCTCAACGATGTGTTTTTGAAGCTGACAGGCAAAGCGATAAGGCCGGAAGCGGTATCAGGCGGAGATGAGTTGAAGGAATCCATAAGGTCGTATAGAAAAAAATTCGATAGGGGATAACTTGAATATTTTTGTAATCTATTGGAGAACAAGGTATTGCCGCTCATTCTCGAAAGGCATCCAAGCCTTTCTCCGAGGCTGCGCCAGCCCGCTTAAACATCCATGTTACGCTTGGGCTGCCGAAGCCGCTCTAATACCTTGTCCTCCTAAGATAGCCGAGTTGAAACCGTATGCGATCTGATTTAAACGCCATATATGTGATTGTCGCGCGGGAATTCATCAAGTTCGTGCGCGAGCGCGGGAGGCTCATATCCACGCTTGCAAGGCCGCTCCTGTGGTTGTTCTTGGTAGGAGGCGGCATGTCTAAGATGGTATCTCCGGATATGGGAATGCCCTATATGCAGTTCATATTTCCCGGCATCATAGGAATGACCATCCTGTTCAGTTCGATATTCTCATCCATTTCCATAATATGGGACAAGGAATTCGGGTTCATGAAGGAAATGCTCGTAGCTCCCGTGTCAAGATTTTCCATTGTGATAGGCAAGGCATTGAGCGGCACGATGGTATCGACATTTCAGGCGTTGATAATAGTTCTGCTTTTCCCTGTTATCGGGCTGAAGTTAGGAATAGACCAAATAATCCTCATACTATGCATTTCCGCCATGCTGTCATTCTGCCTTGCCTCGCTCGGAATACTCATAGCCGTGTTTTATGAAAACCTCGAAAGCTTCAGCGTTATAATGAACTTTATCATCATGCCCATGTTCTTCTTATCCGGAGCCATGTATCCGGTAAAACTCCTGCCTCATGTGCTCGGCTTTCTTACGAAGATCAATCCGCTGACTTACGGCATAGACGCGCTGAAATATATGATATTTCCAGAAAAGAAATTATTGACTCACGATTTCCCTTTATCGCTCGACGTTGCGGCAATCGTCATTTCATCAATTGTTTTCGTCATCATCGCAGCGATTGTGTTTGAGAGGAGGAAGTAGAGGAAGCGGCATATTAAAATTTAAAACAATACCGTTACTATGATTTATTCTTTAGTACTATCTCATAATGCATTCTTCGTATCTCATCTAAGCTGCCATTCCTGTTTTCAACTTGTGATTCAATAGATAGTTTCTCAATCAGAGGATTAGGCAAATTATCTGCAAATATTTTTCCTTCTAATTCTATAGAGCAATTGTAATCAGGAGCAAAATAGATAAAATCTTTTGTAAAAGCTGTTTGTTGTGGCTGCACTTTTTCAAACTTTGCTTCTATATGCCATTTGTTAGAGAACCTCTTTATTACAATATCAGGCTTTTGTTGCATATCTTTTAGCTGTTGGCTCAATGGACGTATATTCTCAAGAAAATTTCTATGTGCCTTTGGATAATCAGAAAATTTATCGGCACTAAAAAAAGTAAATTTCTTATCGCTATCTGCAACGTCCATTTCAATCCTTACATTATTAGCAACAACGCCAGAGCTATTTTTAATCACAAATCCTATTCTTCTTGCTTTGTTAAACCAGTAATAAAAATCCACTAACTCTCTATAGTAGTCTCTATTAGAATTAAATGTAGATATATTGACTTGCAAAGCACCAAAACCTTGACGTTCCTCATAATCAGGGATTTCTTTTTCTTTCGGGACAGAAAGATGTATGGTCTTTAACTTTAGCACCTTCCCTAACTGAACATGATTTTTCGCATCTGCAAACTCAAAATCAAGCGTGGGAATATTTTCATTAGGCGACAATTCAGAAAGTCCCATTTGTGCCACTTCGTCAGGGCTGGCCTCATCTGTCGCGCTGCCTCGCCTGATGTAAACTACATTCTTCTTCAATTTGCCGTAATCATTTTTTAAATATATCGGTCTTTGATTAACAGGAATATGGATCACTCCTACTTTTTTATCTTCGATAATAACAGTTTTGTAATGAAAGGTTACCGGACGCTGAGTTTTACTATTAACAAACTGTTGCAGTTGAGCATCGTCTAATTCATCCTCAATGCCAATCACCTCACTCTTGCTACCCTTAATCTCTTTAATACCTATTAAGATATATGCGTCAATCCTTCTCCATGCGTTTGCAAATGCCAATATGTCTTTGAGCAGTTCACCTTTTTGCACATCATCTGCGCTAATAAAGTTATACTGCTTGCCTTTAAAATCCAGCGTTGAACTTTCTTCTTCGTAAAGAAGTTCTTCCGGTATATTCACCTAATTATGTACTCCCCTTCATAAACGATTAGATTAACCGATAATTGCCTTTATAAAACGACGCACCATCCCTTCCCAATTGTTTTGATGCAGTCTCCAAAGATACTTAGATATTTTTCCGATTTCATTTGGTCCGATTATCTTCTGTTCCTGCGTTTTCCTATCGCTGAAAAATATGCTTGTCTTGAATCTTTTAATAATCTTATTACCGTATGACTCTTCTTCTATAAGTTCTCTCTTCGGCTCAACATAATAAGGTAGTCTGTTTCCCTCTATAAATACCCTAAGCTTCTCAAATTCATCCATAAATTGCAAATCTATCATATATCAGAAATAGTCACTCCATGTAGCATAGAACTACCATTTCCATCCAAAAATAAGATTGTTTTTGCTAAAGCTGTTCGATGATTTCCCTCTCCGGTAATATACCACTCGCCATTATTGACCCTTGAGAAAGACATGTCGCTTTTCCTTTCATGCGAAAAGTAATAATTAGGATTCATATCGTAAGCAGTAAGATTAAGAGATAACCTTTTATAGCCATACTGAGCATCAAGAAGAGAACGAATTGTTTTATTACCATAATCGGGATGCGATGTACCAACCACAGAAAAAACATCGAGAGAAACATTATAGCTATGGACAATCTCATAGCAAAAGTCCTCTGATAAGACCCTTCTGCCTTCTATGCGCACTTGTGGATATATATCCATCCATGATTTCCATTTTTGCGTAAGGAAATCAGGGTTTGCCTTGAAAATCCTTTCGATAAGCGGATGTTGTTGCATTGAAGTATCGTTCTAAATGTTATTCATCCTTTCAGTCTTCATGTCTTACGCTTTTTCCTAATCCTATACTTCGCCTTTTTCTCCCCCACCATCCCCGCCATCTTTTTCTGATCTTTCTCTACAAACTCAATCCTTGCTTCCCCGAAAAGTCCAC
>JACREW010000172.1 GCA_016212685.1 Nitrospirota bacterium | reverse complement strand
TTTAGCCTCTTTTAAAACCCTCAAATCTTTGTCAGTTATGCCTTCCCTGCCATAAAAGCCGCTTGCTTTACCCACTCTCTTACACGATGAGCCTAAAAAGTTTCGTCGATAAAGTCATTGAAGCGGACCAGCGCTTTGTGCTGAAATCTTTCAAATGCTTGATTGAAAGTTATGGGATGTGAGGCGTGCTGAAAAAGCCTTTACTCCATAGAATGTCATAACAACATTTTCTCTCCCGTCAGCTACAACATTGCTTTCTTATTGAATGAGACAAAGATAATCTTCGGATTGCACTTGCAACTACACTTAGTAAAGGCTTTTGAAGTATGCCTCACATCCCGATGATTTATGTCATAAAAAGCTGAATATGATTTAAATCATAGTTAAGAATATTGCGAGGAGATAGGATAAATTATGAGGATGGAGGAATACATTTCAAAAATGAAGGGCGGCGCAAAGAGCCCTCCCGGCATCGGACTGCCGGAGATTGTCTGGTCATGGCTCGGCGGCGCAATCGGCATCGGCATATGCGGCTATATCTCGTCAAAGTATTTTGAGCCGCAGGATTTGACGCTTATGATAGGCTCTTTCGGCGCCTCGGCAGTGCTTGTTTACGGCGCGATCAAAAGTCCGCTCGCCCAGCCGAGAAATTTGATTGGAGGACATATAATATCCGGACTTGTAGGTGTCGCGTGTTATCAGATATTCGGACAGACTATCTGGATGGCAGCCGCCCTCGGCGTATCTTTTGCCATTGCGGCTATGCTCGCCACCAAGACGCTGCATCCGCCGGGCGGCGCAACTGCATTGATTGCAATCATAGGAGGCCAGAAGATACATGACCTCGGATTTTTATATGCCTTTATACCTGCCGGGGCAGGGGCGTTGATACTTTTGCTTGTGGCGCTTCTGGTAAACAATCTTTCAAGGAACAGAAAATATCCGGAATATTGGATTTAAAAATATTGTCCTACATATGTAAATTTTTTAAAAGGTTATTGACCCATGCTTTTTTTCGATTCAGTGTGTTTAAAAATTCGTCTTCGTTCATATCCATAAAGCCGGCGGCGCTTCGCATGGTATCGCTGCCCTCTTTCAGCAAGGATTCGTTTCTTAATCTCATAATCGTCTCTATATTCCGATAAAACAGATAAGTCTCTTTTATAACAGCGGCATCATCATTTTTCAATATGCCGCTTCTGCCAAGACGCCTGATCGCATCCATAGTCCCCTGCACAAGCAGTTGAGGATTGTCTTTGCAATTTTTTAGCTGGAGATATTGCACGATAAACTCCAGTTCCTCAAGCCCGCCGCTTCCGAGCTTTATGTCGTAAGAGCCTGATATCTCCTTTGAGAGTTCTTTTTGAATCCTCCCCCGCATCTTTTTTATGTCATCGAGAGTAATTTCCGTTCCCCTTTTTATTAATATCTCTTTTCTCATTTCCATGAATTTGAAATTTGAAATTTGAAATTTGAAATCACAAATCGGCCTTGCCTTTAAAAGCGCCTGCAACTCCCACGTCTGAGCATGCCTTGAGTAATAATTCCTCAAAGTCTCGATGGAACTTACGAGCGGCCCTTTGCTGCCTTCAGGCCTGAGGCGCGTATCGACTTTGTAGGCTATGCCGTCCTTTGTATAAGACATGCAGCCTCTCAGCAACCCTTCTGCCGCCTTTATGTCGTTTTCTGTCGGCTCGTTGAATGTCGCAAAGATTATATCGAGGTCCGAATTGAAAATAATCTCCCTGCCTCCCAGTTTACCGAAACCGATAATAATTAAAGAAGGGCGATAGGCGATAGGCGATAGGTTATAGGAGAGGGTTGCTTCCGGCCTTTGCAAAAGCGTTGATAAAACAGCTTCTGCTGTCTTACTCAAGGCCTTCATGAGTTCCGTTACGTTTATTCCCATGTTCAAGAACATTATTCCGAGCCTGATCTCTTCAAGCCTCCTGAACAATCTGACTGCTGTCGATATTCCTCGCCTTTCGGCGAGCAATTGCAATTCATTCATGAATGACATTAAGGGTTTTTTCGCTGTTTCGCCTTCTGCGAGGGATTCGATGTATTCCGGATTGCCCATGAGTATCTTTGACAGATATTCGCTCTGCGAGAAGATGAAGTTAAGGACTGATATTATCTCAGGCCGTTGCGATATGACTTCGAGATATGATTCCTTTGCCGCCAGAATGGCTGAAAAATCGACAAGGTGCAGAAGGGCAAGGTCGGGGTTTGTTCCTTTCAGCGCCTCATCTGCAAATTTCGGGATTATATCTTCGAGGAGCCGTCTTCCCTTGATTGTCTGGAAAGAGTAAATGTTATTTCGTATCTTCGTAAGGCAGTGTATTGCCTTGCTTGCATCCTTGACCTTCTTAGATTCAAGCTCCTTTGAAATGAGATGTTCAATCGGCGTCTCCATATCCCAAAAAACACCGCTCAACAAACCGTATGTTTGGCCCTGCGAAGACGGCTTTCCTGATTCCATGAGCGAGTCGTATATTTCTCTTACCTTGCGTCTTCTTCCTCCAAGCTCCGATAAAAAAACCTGCCCCGCATGAAAGCCCATTTTTTTGCCGAGAATCTCCAGTTCGACATCCCCTGACGGAAGCGTATGCGTTTGTATATCGTTTAACTGCTGAAGCCTGTGTTCAAGTGTCCGCAGAAACACGTAATTATCGGAGAGTTGACCCAAATCCTCATAACCTATGAGTCCCTTCTGGAGGAGCCTGTGCAGAGCCTTAAACGTGCTTCTCTCCCTTAAGAGGGGTTCCTTGCCTCCGTATATCAGTTGAAATATCTGGATGAAAAATTCTATCTCGCGTATGCCTCCGTAGCCGCGTTTTATATCCCTGCTCAACGTGCCTGCCTTTATCTGTTCCACCTGTGATTTCATCCGCCCTATCTCGTTGATGGCCTCGAAATCGAGATATTTTCTGTAGACAAACGGTTTTATCAAAGTTAAAAATTCTTCTCCCAATCGCATATCTCCGGCCACAGGCCTTGCCCTCAAGAGTGCGGCCCTTTCCCATAACTGTCCCCATGATTCGTAATACTCCTCATAACTTCTAAGGGATAAGGCGAGATTGCCGCGCTGTCCCTGAGGCCGCAATCTTAAATCGACCCTATAGGCGAAGCCGTCCTCTGTATTCGCGGAAAGGAATCTTGCGGATTCCTCAACCAGCTTTGTGTAATATTCGAATGCCGATACCCTGTTCATGACAGCGCCCTGAATCGCGGATACGCCTGTGGTTTCCCCTTCTTCCCGGTAAACAAAGATTACATCGACATCCGAGCTGTAATTAAGCTCCTGAGCGCCGAGCTTTCCGAGGGCTATTATTGCAATGGAATTATTTTCCGGGCTTCCATAACGCTGACTGACGAAAGACTCCACAAAGTCGAGAGATTCCCGCAGCACAGCGTCCGCGAGCATGCTCATGTCGAGCATTATCTCCTGAAGTTCGGCCTGCTTGAGAATGTCTTTAAGCGTGATTATGAGCAGCTTGTTCTTTCTGAGAATGCGGACCGCCTTCATTCCTTCATCCATCGAACTGCACGCCGAAAGCAGCGCCCGCAGTTCATATCCGAGTTCCTCAGAGTCGAAGGAAATATGCAGATTGTTTATCGCATCGAACAGCGCATCGGGATTTTTTACGCAGTAATTAGTGAGGAACTGGCTGTATGAAAAGAGAGCAGAGGCTTCTGTTATACAGCCGTTCAATCTTTCGGCATAATTGGGATTTTCCGAGAGGAACGAATCGATATTTTTTACGGCCCTTTCGGGGTCGGGCAGGTGGAAAAGAGCTATTTCTCGCTCGTCCATAGCCTCGGATCAAGGGCGTCCCTCAATCCCTCTCCGACAAGATTATAGCTCAGGACGGTTATTAAAATAGCGATTCCCGGAAATAAAGAAAGCCACCATGCCACGGTTATGTTATCCTTGCCGGAAGTGAGGATATTGCCCCAGCTCGGCTCGGGCGGCTGAACTCCGAGGCCGAGAAACGACAGCCCGGATTCGGTGAGAATAGCGCCTGCAATGCCGAATGTCGCCGCGACAAATACGGGAGACAAGGCATTCGGAATTATATGCCTGAATATCAAGCGCGGGTCGCTCGCGCCGAGCGCCTGCGCCGCCGCTATGAAATCCCGCTCCTTTAAGGTCAGAAATTCGGCCCTTATAAGTCTTGAAACATCCATCCAGCCGGTAAGTCCGATGATGATCATAATGGTCGATATGCTCGGCTCTACTATCGCTATAACCGCGAGTATCAGAAAGAAGGTCGGAAATGCCAGCATTATGTCAACGAACCTCATCAGCAGGGCGTCTATCTTGCCTCCATAATATCCGGCAATAGCGCCCAATATAGTTCCTATGCTTATCGCGATGCCTACCGCTATAAATCCGACCTTGAGAGACGCCCTGCTTCCCCATATCATCCTCGAAAGCAGGTCCCTTCCAAGCTCGTCCGTTCCGAATGGATGGTTTGAGCTTGGGGGGGAGAGGACATTGTAAACATCTATTTTTGTCGGCTCATGAGGAGAAAGCACGGGCGCAAACAGTGCGACGGCTGCAAGCGACAGAATAATTGCCAGCCCTGTAACCGACAGCGGATTTTTTTTGAACCTATGCCAGATTATTTTGAGCATTTATTTATAGCCGTCCCTGCCCTTTCAGTATCTTTATAAAAAGTTTTACAAGCTCTAAATCGAAATCACCTTTTTCAGCGGCCTCTTTCATGATCTTGTCCAGGGCGTTGAAAGGAGTATAGGTAGTTCTGAACGGACGCGGCGTGGTCAAGGAATCATAACAATCGACGATTGATATGATCTTGCCAAACGGCCTGATAAAGGTTCCTTTTAGACTATATGGGTAGCCGGTACCGGATAGTCTCTCGTGATGTTGTTTCACGGCAACGAGGGATTCGCTCGGCAGTCCCGACTGACTCAGGATATCGACGCTATCAGCGACATGCTTCTTCCATACGGCAAACTCCTCGTCTGTCAAACGCTCTCTTTTATACAGTATCGATGTCGGTATATTTCTCTTGCCGATATCATGCATTATGGCTCCAAGGGCCAGCTTCTCTATCTGACTCTGGTCCATGCCCATCGCAAGCGCCATCGCCGCCGACAGCACTGATACATTTAGGGAATGGTTATAAATATACAGGTCACGGGCGTTTTTGGTGAGCATTGTGCTGAGCGCGGTGTCTTTCCGTTTCAGTATGCTTATTATCTGATTAGCCGAACTTACCACATTGTTAATGTTCTGAGCATTGCCCGGATCCGATAGAACATCCCTGACGCTCATTTTGGCGCTTTCCTTGACGGCCGTGATCTTAGTTGCGCTATCCGGTGTTGATTTTTTTGATTGCGAGAAGAGATATTCCCTATACAGCTTCAGATCGGACACTTTAATTGCCAAGTCGCCGTCTGCAATGCAGACGGCATCCGTAACAGGCACGGGCTTTTCCGGCAGAGTTGCGATTAGAGGCTCATAGCTCAGGTTCGAAACCTTGGAGATACTGAATTTCACCCGTGATCCGGAAGTAAAAATAAGCTTGCTGACATTTTGGAACGCCTCCTTGTCTTTGGAATACGAGGCATAG
>JACREW010000171.1 GCA_016212685.1 Nitrospirota bacterium | reverse complement strand
TTCTCAAATCTAAAAAGAAAAAGGGAAAGAAAGGCACACCTGAGGTATTGTCGGAGCACATAGGAGTTTGGAAATTTGAAAAGGGAGAACTTGATAATATATTAGAAGATATACAGAGTTTACGAAATATAGAGGATTAGTTTAGTCTTGTAATTGATCTGAATATAAAAAACTGGTTATAAAGGGTTTAAAACGATGAGAGTCATTATTGCAATATTATTTTTCCTCGTAACATCTGTCCCTGCATCTGCTGATGAAAGGATTCTGACGGCGCAAAGAGAAATCTTATCGCTCGATATAGAAGAACTTATGAACCTTTATATAATTACGGCAACACGAACCAATGTAAAATTAAAGGAAGCTCCCGCAACAGTATATGTCATTACGGATAAAATGATAGATGAAAGAGGTTATAGGATTTTATCGGATGCCCTGCACGATGTGCCTGGCTTTGATTTTCAACACACCTACGGTATCTGGCCCGACCTGTTTCACCAGAGAGGGATAGTTGGAAACAGTCAAAGAAGCCTCTTATATGTGGATGACATTCCTCAAAACAATATCTCCGAAAATGCAGTGCGGGGCGGAGGAAATATCAGATTTCCCCTGTGCAATGTAAAGCGGATAGAAATAGTATCCGGCCCGGTATCCCCGCTTTTTGGGGCAAATGCATTCAACGGAATTATAAATATCATCACAAAGGATGAAAAAGATGATCCGGGCGGTAAGATTTATGGAACTGCCGGGGCATATATGGATAAAGGTAAAATAGACGGAGATTATACAGGCAAAAGCATAGGTTTTTCTCTTCGTGGGAAAAATGATGGTTCCAACCTGTTCCGATACAGTTTGAGCGGTTACTATCAAAAATCGACCGGCCCTGATTTTCGCGGCATAAAAAATCTTGACGCGGATAATAAAGGTTATTTCTGGTCCGATTACTATAACAATTCCCATGATGAGACCTACAATCTAACCGCAAAATTATCCCTTGGAAATTTGAGGTTTGAGATAATAAGCTGGCAATATCTTCAAGGACAGGGGACATTTGCAAACGGACATTATCAGATCGATACGGATAAAAGAGGTTTTGAAGGGAGCAATTGGGATTATTATGACACATCGATGCGTCTGTCCTATCTATATGAAATAAGCCCATCTTTAAAATTGGAAAGCGAGTTGATAAATCGTTATACAGGCATATTAAATTCGAGCCATGAACAATATCCAAAAGACAAAACCCCCGATGCCTATAATTTCCCGAATGATGTAACAACACAGAGGAATTATGAAAGAGATGACAGGTCTTATGAGCTGGAAGAGAGGCTAACATGGAATCATGATAACAAATTCGCCTCCCTTGCGGGCATAGAGGCAATCCACACGGATGTGCCGGAGGGATACGGGGTTTCAAAGAGGCATGAATTTACAAATTACGGCGCATATCTTCAAGAGATTTATCGTCCCGCTGAATCCGTTTCACTTACAGGCGGTTATCGTTTTGATTATAATACGGATTATGGGAGCTCGCACAATCCCAGGGTCAGCGCTGTATGGACACGGGGAGACTTTGTTATAAAATCGCTTTTTTCCACAGGATTTCGCGCCCCTACGGCATGGGAGCTGTTTAATGCAACCAATCAGCGGAAGTCAAACCCCAATCTTAAACCTGAAACCATGAGGAATTATGAGATCGGGCTTGGATACACCTTATTTGACAGCCATCACATCTCTTTATCCGCCTATTATAACGAGATCGAAGACCTGATACTGGAGGCTGCAACAAACGAATACAACCCGTCTACAGGTAAAAATTGGAACCGGAACCAAAATGTAGGCAAGGCTGCAATTAACGGTATCGAGGCAAGCTCGGACTTTAAGATATCGGATAATCTATCTCTTTATGCCGGCTATACCTATTCAGACGGGAGATATAAGGACATCTCATCTTCCGTCGCAAATTCGCCGGCAGTTAAAAACGGAGATAAAATACCGAATATTGCCCCGCATAAGATAAATGCAGGCATTACCTATTTTCTTTTACCGAAACTTTCGTTCCACTTGAGGGCAAACTATATCCATAAGAGGGAGACCATAAGCACAAATCCTATAAGAGAAATAGACGAATACACGCTTTTACATGCAAACATCAGATGGGAAGATGTCGTTATGAAAGGGTTTTACCTGCAATTATTATGCAGAAACTTACTCGATGAAAATGCCTTTGATCCCGGCGTGCGCACTGCAGAAGGGACATACTATCCAACGCAGCACCCGGTAGAAGGACGTAATGTCTGGCTGACTATAGGATATAAATTTTAATCAAATGGTTTATCGAATCTTTATATATTTTTCCATATCCATCGCCATAATTGGAAGCGGTTTTGTCCGCGCGGAGGAGCCTGCTTATTATGCCGAATATCAGATCAAGACTGCCTTCCTCTACAACTTCCTGAAGTTTGTGGAATGGCCCTCTGATGCCTATCATAAAGACACTTCCAGCCTGTCGGTTTGCGTGCTGGGGGAAGACCCCTTTGGCTCTGCCCTCGATGCGATGAAAGAAAATGCAGTGCAGGGCAAGATGATTACCATAAAAAGAACGAATAACCTCAGAAATATAAAAGAGTGCAATGTTATTTTTATAAGCGGCTCGGAAAAGAAAAATCTCGGCGATATCCTGCTGTTCCTGAAAGACTCGGCGATATTGACTATCAGCGATATAGAGGGTTTTGCAGAGGCAGGCGGGATAATAGAGCTTGTAAGAGAGGATGGCAAGGTCAGATTCAAGATAAATATAAATGCCGCCAGACAGTCGCAGTTGAAGGTCAGCTCAAAATTGTTAAAACTCGCTCATATTGTTGGAGACAGCAAATGATTAAATCTATCATAAAGCGATTCATGGGCTTATCGATACGGTATAAAGTGCCGCTGGTTATTATGTCTTTAGCCACAGCGACCCTGCTGATAATATTCACAGCCATGGTGGTAAACGAGTGGTTTGTAATGAAGGAGAATATCGAGGGAAATATAGAGGCACAGACAAGGATTATAGGGGCAAACAGCGCTGCCGCACTGGTCTTCGATGATACAAAGGCTGCTGCAGAAACACTCTCGTCCCTTTCGGCATCACCCCATATTGTATCGGCAATTCTCTATAATAAAAAAGGCAAGCCCTTTGCCCGTTACATGAGAAATCATACAGGGAAAGACCTTTCTCCATCTGAGCCTGTGAAAGAAAGATATTATTACAAGGGAAACCATCTAATTGCTTCTCAGGATATTTCCTTTGATAACAGGGTCATTGGCAGCATCTCCGTAACCACTGATCTGAATGATTTTTACTCCTCTCTAAAACGATACATAGCTTATATTACCGTCATCATGATATTTGCCCTGATAGGTGTAATCCTGCTCTCGCTTCTGCTCCACAGGCTGATTACCCGGCCGATAGTGCAGCTCAATTACCTGATGAGTCTTATTTCAAAGGAAAAGAACTATTCACACCGTGCCGTAAAATATACCGATGACGAAATAGGGTCACTCGTTGACGGCTTTAACAACATGCTCTCTATGATTCAGATACACCAGACAGAAATGATAAAATCCGGGCAATTGGCATCCATTGGCGAGCTATCAGCAGGCATCGCCCATGAGATTAATAATCCTATAAACGGCATCATTAACTATGCCCAGATAATAGCCAATAAATCCGAAAAAGAAAGCAGGGAAAACGATATTGCAAACCGCATCATAAAGGAGGGTAACCGCATTGCCAGCATCGTCAGTAACCTTCTCTCCTTTTCTCATCAGGATAAAGGGGAAAAGGCGGTTGTCCCTGTACATGAGATACTCTCCGACTCCCTCGAGCTTACAGAAAGACAATTGTTAAAAGACAACATCATTTTAAAAACAGATGTTTCTCCACGGCTGCC
>JACREW010000175.1 GCA_016212685.1 Nitrospirota bacterium | reverse complement strand
GGGGGATAATAACCTATTCGGATATCATAAGAAAACTGGAGGAAGAGTTTTTCAAGGTCCATACCACAATCGATAGCGTAACTACAAAGGAGATACTTAAAGTCGCCCCCGGCGACACCCTGAAGTCCGCAATATGCAAAATGACCGCGGGGAAAAAGAGCTGCATACTTGTAGTCTCGGAAGAGTCTACGATCGGCATTCTTACGGAGAGGGACATTGTAAAGCTTCTTACTAAAAAGGTTCCCGGCGATAGTCCGGTAAGGGATGTGTGCACTAAGAATATCATATACGTCAATTGCAATACGCTGCTTTACGATGCCATAAAGATTATGAACGAGCGTGGAATAAGGCATCTGGTTGTTGTTGACGACCGGCTGCAGTTAAAGGGAATAGTGACCCAGACGGACATAATAAACCTCCTGCATGAAAATATCACAAAAGGGATAAAGGACCAGTTGCAGAGGTTTAAAGAATCCCTCGATATGCTGCAGACCGGGTTTATCGAATTCGAATTGAACGACGACGGAACAATACTGTATGTAAACAGGCGCGGCGCAAGGGATCTCGGCTTCGACAGCGTCGAGAGCGCCGTGGGGATGTCGTTTGTACAACTGCTTAAAAACAGGGAGCAGTGGTCCGAGTTCATAAAGCTGGCAAACAGCAAGCCTGTTGTGACTACGTTTATGTTTAATCTTGAAAGCAAGGTAATAGACGGTTCGTTCAGGATGAGGAAATCCGCGGCCAACGGCATTTTTAAAGACATAACGGACAGGTTTATAGAGACCGAATATATAAAAAGCGAGAGGAACCGTTTTGAAAATATTGTAAAGACCCTTTCGGAAGGCCTTGTGATATACGACAGAGAGGGGACTATAAAAGAGATAAACCGGACCGCGCTGGATATATTCGGCATGACAAAAGATGAGACTGTAGGGAAGCCCTATTACTCTCTTAAGATTGCGGTTATGGATGAAACGGGATGCGTTCTGGATACGGACAATCTGTGCGTATCCCGCGTGATTGAAAGGCGTATCGCGATAAAGAATGTGATACGCGGCATACGAAAGGCGGACGGCTCGATTACCTGGGTTACCGCGAGCATAACGCCGGCAGTAAATGAAGAAAACGAAATGGAAGAGATAGTCCATGTGCTTACCGATATCACGGAACTTTACAACCTCGAAAAAAGGAATCAGAAGGTGCTCGAGACCGCCAAGGAAGGATACTGGGAGGTCGGGCTGGACGGAATGATCTTGAAAATCAACAGGTCTCTTTCCATATTTCTCGGCTACCGCGAAGAAGAATTGATAGGCAAAAAAATATATGAGCTTGTCGATGAGAAGAACAAACTGGTTTTCGAGCATGCGCTGGAAAGAAGGAAAGAGGGCATAGCGGAGAGTTATGAGATAACCCTCAAGCATAAGGCGGGCTCGGATATTTATGCTATCGTATCCGCGTCGCCGATGGCAGACCCTTCAGGCAGGGTGATCGGCGCATTTGCCTTTATAACGGACGTCACCGACCTTAAATCGACCCATAATACGCTTAATACCATCGCGTCTTTTTACAAGGACCTTACACGGGCATTGACCGAGGATGAGGCAAATGAAATCCTGAAACATTATTTGCTGCTTCTGGGAAAAGGGGGGTCCCGGATAGACGCCGTTTATCTGTTAAACATAGACGATGACCGGAAACACGTGGAAGACGTGATTAAGTTAAATGAATCCGGACTTCAGGAGAATGAATTTCCAGGTCTGGATAAGTGTAAGACCTATATATACGCGGGGAATTTCGTCATAAACGACCTGTCTAAAGAGTATGCCTGTCCGTATCAAAGACTTGCCGCTAAATCGGGGAGCTATTATTGTTTTGCCGTGAACATCGGCGGCTCTATAATGGGTATTCTTCATTTGTACAGTAAATCGCCCGGTTTCTTTACCGAGGATGTCAGGGAGACCATAGACAGCTTTATAGCCCTGTTTGCGCCTGTAGTTAATAATATGAGGCTGCTCGAACTCAACAAAAAACTGGCCATTATAGACCCGCTCACCGGCCTTTATAACAGGCGTTATTTCGAGGTCTTTATGGAGAAACAACTCGCTATCGCCGGCAGGAATGCTCAGGCCGTAAGCCTGATAATGCTCGATATAGACAATTTCAAGGACTTTAACGACACGTACGGTCACGGCGCCGGGGATATGGCGCTCAGGGGCATTTCCCATGCTATAGGCAAAAATATCCGTTCATCCGACATCGGCGTGAGATACGGGGGAGAGGAATTCACCATTGCCCTGCCTAATACCGATAAGACGACCGCCTTTGAAGTGGCGGAGCGTATAAGAACGGCGATAGAGGCGATTCCTTTCACCATGGGACCCGGAGGGAGAGCTGCTATAACTGCAAGTTTCGGCATTGCGACGTACAGTATGGACGCCGATAACCTAAGCGCCCTGATAGCAAAGGCTGACGATGCCCTCTACAATGCCAAGAAGGCAGGCAAGAATAAGATATGCCTTGCATGAAAACAGGCGATAGGCAATAGGCTATAGATAAAGAAAACTACTGATTATGCTCAACCTATAGCCTATCGCCTATTTGACTACTAATACAGGACACTTGGAATAATCGACAACCTTTGACGAAACGCTGCCTAAAAGAAATTTCTTCGTTCCGTGTCTTCCATGAGAGCCTGTCACGATCAGTTCCGCCTTCATTTTTTGCGCGGTCTCGAGTATTTTCTCTGCGGGGTCTCCCTGCCTTATTAGGGTTTTAACATCCATTGACTTGCCCGAAAGGGACTTCCGTATCTTTTCCATGGCCTCGGTAGTCTCCCGTGAAAGGGCATCGAATATCCGGCTCCTGTCCACACCCGAGAGTTCCGTAAGATACAGTTCAGGGATCACGGACAAAACCGTAAGGGAGGTGTTAAATTTAACGGCAAGTTCCACCGCCTTTTTCAATGCCTTATCCGAAGATTTAGAGCCGTCATGGGCCACAAGTATTTTTTGCATAATCTCCTCCTCATTTCGATATAGCGCTTAGAGTTATATCGTTGCTATAACCTAATCCTTCAGGCTTCTGACAAAGTCCCTGTTTTCCATGTACCACGACAGGGTTTTTTCAACGCCTTCTTCTATGGAAGTCTTCGGCGACCAGCCGAGAACCTGTTTCGATGAATCGATGTCGGCCCATGTGGCCGTTATATCCGCAGGATGCAGAGGGAGCCATTGGAAATCGGCCTTTTTCTGAAGGCGCTCTTCAATGAGATTGATAACATACATCAGTTCTACCGGCCTGTCATTGCCGAGGTTGAATGTATCGTACCCGACATCCTTCAAGCCCCGTATGGTTCCGTCCGCAATATCGTCTATATAAGTAAAATCCCGCTTCTGTTTTCCGTCGCCGAAAACAGGTATCGGCCTGCCCATGTCTATGTTTTTTATAAACCTGAAAATGCTCATGTCGGGTCTGCCTGCCGGCCCGTATACCGTAAAATATCTGAAAACGCTTATATCCGTGCCGTAAAGGTAGTGATAACTGTAACATAACACTTCCGCGCCTTTCTTGGTAGCCGCATATGGCGCCAGCGCGTGGTTTGTGTTGTCGTTTACATTGAAGGGCATTTTTTTATTGTCGCCGTAAACGCTCGATGTGGATGCTAAAACGAACTTCTTTACGCTGCGGTCTTTACAGCATTCGAGGAGGTTAAGCGTGCCTTTCAGGTTTGTGTCGAGATACGCCCATGGGTTTTCGACGGACGCCCTGACTCCCGCCATAGCCGCAAGGTTGATAACCGCGTCTATTTTGTAGTTTGAAAACACCGTCTTGACTGCGTTGAAGTCCGCTATATCGCACTGATGAAAACTAAAGTTACCATTGACCCTTAATTGTTCAAGCCGCCACTCTTTCAGCCGGGGGTCATAGTAGCTGTTTATATTGTCCACCCCTATGACGGATAACTGCCGTCCGAGGAGCGTTTCGGAAACTTTAGAGCCTATAAAACCGCAGCATCCTGTAACGAGGATATTGTTCATGCCTTCTCCTAAGATTTTATCCATTTATTTTACCATATTTCAACGAGACTTCACATGGATCCGTATGGGAGTGCCTTTAAAAGAATAAGCTTCCCGTATTTTTCTCTCTATATGCCTTATATGGTGCGCCTTTACCCCTGCGGGATAATTGACGAATATAGTGAAGGCCGGCGGCTCGATTCCGGTCTGGGTTATATAAAAAAACTTCAACTCCTTGCCTCTGTAAGACGGGAAGGGTTTTGAGGCGAGTATACGCGAAAGGAGTTTGTTGAGTTCGGGAGTGGGTATGCGCTTTTTGCGTTCGGAGATGATCTCGTCTATAACCGGAAATATCTTGGTTATCCTCTTTTTTTCGAGGCCGGATGTGGTAATGCACGGCACATAATCCATAAACCACATAGCGTTGCTTAACAGGCCGGTAATTTTTTTGTATTCCTTATCGGGATCTTTTACGAGATCCCATTTGTTTAAAAGGAATATGGCGCCCTTGCCGTATTCTTCGACGATCCCGGCTACCTTTTTATCCTGTTCGACTACCCCTTCCGACGCATCGATGACTATTATCGCAACATCGGCCTTTTCTATGCTTTTTACCGCCCTCACAACGGAAAACAGTTCTATGGAATATATCTTGCCTTTTTTCCTTATACCCGCAGTGTCTATGAACAGATACTTTTTCCCGTAATAGGCGCATATGGAATCTACCGAATCCCTCGTAGTGCCCGGAACCGGGCTGACTATAAGTCTCTTTTTGTCGAGGAGAGAATTTATCAGGGTGGACTTCCCGACATTCGGCCTGCCCACTACGGCGATTTTAGAGATTTCCGCTGGAGGGGCGCTTTGAGCAGGATGAGCCTCAAAGGAAAGTGAAGATATGATTTTATCCATGAATTCGTCAAAGCCGTACCCAGACATTGCGGATACCGGAATAATTTCGTCGGCCCCGATCCGGTAAAATTCGAGCGCCTTACTTTCTTTTGCAAGCGTGTCTATTTTATTGGCGACCCATAGGATTTTTTTTCCGGATGCCCTCAGGATATTTGCCAGTTCTATGTCGGATGGATTAATATCCTCTTTGCCGTCGAGCAGGTGTATGATAATGTCCGCCTCCTCGACGGCGAACAACGCCTGCTCCCTCACCTGACGGACTATTTCTCTATCCTCGTGGGGAACGTCTTCGGCATAGAAACCGCCTGTATCCACCACGATAAACTCCCTGCCGTCCCATTCCGAATCTCCGTAGTTTCTGTCTCTTGTGACTCCGGGGATGCTTTCCGTAATGGCGGCGGATTTCGCGCGCCCGGCGCGCATCCTTATCATGCGGTTAAAGAGGGTGGATTTGCCTGCGTTCGCTCTTCCGACGATTGCGACAACCGGTTTCATAATCAGTCTTTTGTCTCCGTGATTTCATACGCCTTGATTTTTTTGTGGAGGTTGCTTCTCTCGACGTCGATGGCCTCGGCTGTTCTGGATATGTTCCACTCATTCTCCTGAAGCTTTTTGACGATGAAATCCTTTTCAAAGGCGTCCCGCGCGTCTTTCAGAGCCTTGAATGAAAAATAATCGTATTCCTTCGGCATCTGCTGCGGCTTCAACATTCCGAGGGCATCCACGTCGGCTTTAGTGACAGTGCCTGAAGGCGACATGATCATCAGCCTTTCAACGGCATTTTTCAGTTCCCTTATGTTGCCCGGCCAGTCGTAATTTTGGAATGCCTTTATGACGTCGGGGGAGATCTCTTTTGCCCTGACGCCGCTTTCCGATGCAAACAGTTCCATGAAGTAGGAGACTAACTGAGGGACATCGTCGGCTCTTTCCCTTAAGGGAGGAACCGCAATCGGGATTACGTTCAGCCTGAAATAAAGGTCGTCCCTGAACTTCCCGCTTTTTGCCTCCTCTAAAAGGTCTTTATTGGTGGCCGCGATAATTCTGACGTCGACCTTTATATTCTTGCTGCCGCCAACCCGCTGAAAGACCTGCGTCTCTATTACCCTGAGAACCTTTGCCTGTGTTTGCATTGTCATATCGCCTATCTCATCGAGGAAAAGCGTGCCTTTATCCGCAAGCTCGAATTTGCCGTTTTTTCTTTCGGTGGCGCCGGTAAACGCGCCTTTTTCATGGCCGAACAGCTCGCTCTCGATAAGCTCCTGCGGTATTGCCGCGCAGTTTACCTCCACAAAGGCCCCGGCGCTGCGCTGGCTTTTCTCGTGCAGCAGCCGCGCGACAAGCTCTTTGCCTGTGCCGCTCTCTCCGAGGATAAGAACCCTGCTGTTGCTCTGAGCGGCCAGTCCTATTTGCTGCATCAAAATGCCCATTTTTTCGGAATCGCCTATAAGTCTGTATTTTTTTATAAGATTTTCTTTAAGTGAGCGGTTTTCTTCCTCGAGGACTTTACGTTCAAGAGCCCTTTTCGCAACGATGACTACCTTTTCGAGCGACAACGGCTTTTCAAGGAAGTCATATGCGCCCGATCGCGCCGCCTTAACGGCGATCTCGATGTTCCCGTGCCCTGAAATCATAATGATCGGGATATTGTTATCCGTCTCTTTAAGCCTCGACAACGTTTCTATCCCGTCCATTTCAGGCAGCCACACATCTAAAAATACGATATCAGGATTTTGTTCTTTTGCGATGGTTAATGCTTCTTCTCCGGACGAGGCGGTCAGGACTTCGTATCCCTCATCCTCCATGATCCCTGAGAGGCTTTCCCTTATCCCTTCTTCATCGTCTACTATGAGCACTGTTTTTTTGGACATTATCATACCTCAACGCACCAACTAACTTACCGGTATTTCGACGGTAAAGATACTGCCTTGCGGGGTATTATCCCTGATCAGTATCCGCCCGCCGTGATCCGTTACTATTTTATTCGCTATGGCGAGCCCGAGGCCGGTACCGTCTTTCCTCTTTGAAAAATACGGAATAAACAGCCTTTCCTTCTCTTCGTTCCTTATTCCCGGTCCCGTATCCGCTATATCAATTATGACATTATTCTCATGAATCTTCACGGAAATATCAATGAGTCCTTTCCCGTTCATGGCCTTTATGGCATTGTCGATAATATTTATCAGCACGCGTTTAAATTGTTCCGCATCGATATTGACCTGCGGGATATCTTCCTGCATAGCGACACGTATATCCAGATCCTTAAACCCTTTATACAGGGATGCCGCGGCATCCATGATCTCGACGATGCTTGAAGGCGCCTTGTTGATTTCCGGCATTCTGCCGTAGCGCGAGAATACATCTACCAGTCTTTTCAGGCTTTCCACTTCCGTAATGATGGTCTTTGTGGACTTCTCAAAGACCGCATCCAGATCCTCGTCTTTCTGCTGCCACTTTTTTATAAGCCTCTCGGTCGACAGCTTGATGGGTGTGAGCGGGTTTTTAATTTCGTGCGCCAGTCTCCTGGCAATCTCCTGCCACGTTATCGCCTTTTGCGCCTTGATGATATCCGTTAGGTCATCGAAGACAACGAGCATGCCGAGAGCGCCTGAGGCGTATGATTCCCTTATTCCGGATATGTAGACCATGAGTATAAGAATCTTGCCGTTTATATTCACCTTGATTTCTTTTTTTATTTCCCTTATCTCCTTGCCCTCGATATCCCTTACCATGGCGACCAGGTCTTCGGAGTTAAGGCTTGAAATAAGGTCTATATAGTTTTTGCCGGTTATGTCTTCATGTTTTACATCCAATATGGAGCATGCCGCCTTGTTGATCGTCAGGATCCTTCCCGTGTTGTCCAGAAAGATGACTCCCGAATTGATATTTTCGAGTATGTTTTCGAGATAGAGCCTTCTTTTGTCCGATTCGATATAAGCCTTTTCGAGGGAATCTTTATTGTCTTTTAGTTGCCTTACCATCTCGTTAAAGGAAGTTATGAGAAGACCTACTTCGTCTTCGCTCTTTACGTCTACATGGACATCGAGGTCTCCCGATGCGACCTTTTCCGTTGCCATCGCTAAGCTCTGTATGGGAATGGTAATCCCTCTCGATATCTTCAATGAAGCCCATAATCCTGTGAAGACAATCATAATAGTTAAAAATCCTAAAATGAAGATATAGTTGAGCCTCAGGGGTTCTTTGAAGGATTCGAGCTTGAGGTAATCCTCATAAAGTTCCTTTATTTTTTCCGCGCGCTCCGAAACCGTTTTTGGAAGCGTTATTTCTACCACTACAACCCCTTTTTTGCCGCTAAAATGGTCGGGAACAGCGGCCCTTACAATATCGCCGTTCTCTTTTGAAATGACCTCAGTGCCCTCTTTGCCGTTAAATGCGTCTTTGATGGTATCCGATGCGTCGTGAGGCTGCGCAGAATGTTTCTGAATAGACATTCCCGATGAAAAAGGCTGCCTCCCTTTTAAGACCTCCCGCGCGGCGAATAGCACCCTTTCGCGTTCGAGGTCGTAGATAGTACGCGCAAGTTCAACGGATTTATAAAAGGGTTCTTTCATTTGCGGCGAGAATATCTGGCTGATATAATTCGTTGCAAGGCCGCTTGCGGCAATGAAAAGAAAGGCGGACGGTATGAGGGTTAGAATGACAAAGATGGTCATGAGTTTGGTTCTGAATCTATACCCCAAAATTTTATGCTGCCTCTCCATATACAGCCTGAAGAGGTTTTTGCCGACGAAAAACATGAGCGTCAGCAGCGCTAAGATATTTACGGTAAGGAGGCTTAAAAGTAAAAGCCGTGTGGTTATATCCACGGAGGGCAGTTTTATGAAATAAAGCTCTACGGCTGTTATGAGGCCTACCACGAACAGCAGGAAAAAAACGATTATCAATGGTTTGAACAGTTTCATTTTATATTTATCTGAAAAGGCGGTGAATTTTTTGAAATGCTGAGCTCCTTTTCAGGCACAAAAAACAGCAGGTATCCGATAACCGGCGGCAGTTTCCTTATTCTCGACTCCACGCTTACTTTAACGAAATATGAGCCAGGTTCGAGTTCTTTTGTGTTTGTAAGTTTGCTATCGCCGATATTCATGACCCATTCAATCATTGACTCCAGGTCTTTGAATCTTTTTTCAAGCTGGACATTGCCGTCAATGCTCGATGCAACATACTCCCTTTTTATTGGATTGCTTTTTAGTACCCTCACAAATGGTTCTTTTGTATAAAATTTTTGGTAG
>JACREW010000170.1 GCA_016212685.1 Nitrospirota bacterium | reverse complement strand
TTGAAGAGATAACATACGCGCACCGTGCGAAGCTGAACGTGGTGGTATGCAGCCGCGCGTTGATAAACATTGCACGGGGAATGGAGCGGAAGTACGGTATTCCTTTTGTCGAGGTTTCTTTCTTCGGAAAGACCGAGATGTCGAAGGCGCTGAGATCAATAAAGAACCGTTTAAACAGTTCAAACGGCTTAGACGAAAAGACAGAAGCGATTATCGAAGAGGAAGAAAAATGGCTCGAAGAAAAATTGAAGGCTTATGGAAATCTGAAAGGCAAAAAAGCGGTGCTTTATACAGGCGGCGTGAAGAGCTGGTCTTTTATTTCCGCGCTTATGGATTTGGGAATAGAGATCGTCGCCATCGGCACAAAGAAGAGCAGCCTTGAAGACGAAGAGAAGATGAAGGAGATATTGGGGCAAGATGCGCCTCTTGTTGAAGACGTAACGCCGAAGAACCTGCTCAGGCTTCTGAAGGATAAAAACGCGGATATCCTTGTCGCGGGCGGAAGAAACCAGTATCTTGCCGTAAAAGAAGGTTATCCATTTGTAGATGTTAATCAGGAAAGGCATACTGCATACGCGGGATATGAAGGATTAATAAATTTAGCCGGACAGATAAGCAGCGGCATAAGGTTTTATGCAGAGCATAGGTCATATATGTCGAATGAAGCCAAGGGGACTGTCCCAGATTTACGGACGCAGCAAGGCGAAGTCGTAGAATCGGGACTGTACCCGCGAATTCAAGAAAAGGCGGCAAGAAAAGAGATTGTCATCAATCCTTTGAAGCATTCCCAGTCCATCGGCGCCGCGATAGCCTTTCAGGGAATTGATAAGGCTCTGCCTATTATTCACGGAGCGCAGGGATGCACTTTTTTGGGAAAGGTGCTTCTGACAAAGCATTTCAGGGAGCCGAGCGCCCTCGCAAGCACAAAGCTCTTTACGGAGAATGTGGTTATGGGGAGCGAGGATAACCTTGTTAAAACAGTTGAGACAGTCATTGAAAAGAATAATCCGGATTTGATAGGAATTCTTACATCTGGACTCTCTGAAGTAAAGGGCGATGATATTGCAGCCTCGATAAAACATTTGAATGCTTCAAACGACGCTACAAAGGTGCTGTATGTTCCGACCTCCGATTATGAGGGAGGACTTGAAACAGGCTATGCTAAGGCTGTAGAGGCCATAATCGGCATTGTCCATAAGGTGAGCATAAAACCCGGGGCAGACCAGATCAACGTCCTTGCGGGCTCGCATCTTACGCCTGCTGATTTTACGGAACTGAGGGAGATAATAGAATCATTCGGACTTAAGCCTATAATTCTGCCCGACCTGTCCGCGCTCGACGGAAGCAGACAGGGCATATCGGCTTTGTCTTTTGGAGGCACAAAGATCGATGAAATAAAAGAGATGTCGAAATCGGAATTTACCTTCGCGATAGGCTCAAGCATGGAGGCTTCCGCCAAGAGGCTGAACGAAAGGTTCGGCGTGGGGTACAGGGTATTTGAGAGCATTACGGGATTAAGGGATACGGATATTTTCATGGAGACGCTTTCGATGTTGAGCGGCAGGCCGATCTCTGAAAAACACGCAAGGCAGAGGCGGATATTAATTGACGGGATGAGGGACGCTCATTTTTATTACGGCAACAAAAAGGTATGTCTCGCGCTGGAGGACGATTTATCGCTTCAGACGGCGAGCTGGCTTGATGAGATGGGTGTGGAAATTGAAATAGTCGATATAAATTTGGGAGATCTATTCTCTATGGAAGGCGATTTTGACCTGCTAATTTCAAACTCCCACGCGGAAGATACTGCGAAAAGGCTCGGAGCGCCTTTGTATCAGATGGGGTTCCCTGTATATAAGGTTTTGGGAAATAACCACAGGATTACTATCGGATACAGGGGAACGCTCGGACTTATTAACGATATTGCGAATTTAATAATGGGGTCTCATTAATATGTTGTTATTGGAAATACTGTGTCCTTCCGGATTAATTAGGCTCATAGGAGGTGTAATATGAAAATCGCATTTGCAACAACCGACGGCGTCAATGTGGACGAGCATTTCGGCAGGGCAGGCATGTTCGCCGTATACGAACTGACAAAGGGCGGTTATAAATTTATTGAACTCAGAAAATTTGCGGACGGCAGGGACATAGCTGTGGAAGAGACTAAGGGAATGGGACAGGCGCATGACGACAGGGTGCAGAGTAAGGTGGATAAACTGGCGGACTGCAAGATCGTGTATCTCATGGAAATAGGCGGGCCTTCCGCAGCGCGGCTTGCCAGAAAAGGGATTATGCCCATAAAGGTGAAGGAGGTTGTTTCGATTGAGGAGTCGATGCAGAAGCTGATGGAGACAGCGCGGACATCGCCGCCGATTTGGTTGAAAAAGGCGATGAATAACACATAGGCAATAGGCGAGAGGCTATAGGCGATAGGAAAGAACTTTACAATATCTTTATCCCTATTGCCCATTGCCTATAACCTATTGCCTGAAAACATAAGGAGGACAGACAATGAAGATGATCAGGGCTTTTATCAGACCGGAAAAAGAGCAGGAGGTGGTGCTGGCATTGGAGGGCGCGGGATTCCCGTCCCTTACAAAGATGCCTGTGTTCGGAAGGGGAAAACAGAAAGGGCTTCAGGTCGGGCCCGTGCATTACGACGAGCTTCCGAAGACCCTTCTCATGACGGTTGTCGATAATGAGGATACGGACAGGGTAATCAAGATAATTCAGGATAAGGCGAAGACAGGTTTCATAGGCGACGGAAAGATATTCGTAAGCCCCGTGGAGACCGCGTATACCGTTAGAACAGGAGAGGTAGGACTATAGTTAAATGCATGTATGACATGGAGGGCAAAGTATTTCCGCTCATTCTCGTCGGACATCCGTGTCCGTCTCCGAGGCACCAGCTCTGTTTCGACATCACGGCGAAACTTAGAGCTGCTGAAACCGCTACAATACCATGCCCTGCATGCCTATAAAGTAATTTAATAAAAGGAGATCTGACAATGAAAGAAATAACGGCGATTATAAGAAGGGATAAGCTTCCGGAAACAAAGACGGTGCTTGACGAACTGGGCTATCCGTCGCTCACTATCCAGAGCGTTGACGGCAGAGGTAAGCAGAAGGGCGCTATGTGCGCTGAAATGGATTCGGAGATGCCCGACAGCTTTTGCACGGCGGTCAAGCTGAAACCTACGCCCTCGACTTATGCGCTTGAACACACGCTGCCTAAGATAGCGCTGTATGTGCCGAAGAGGATGCTTACTATCGTGGTGCCCGATGACGTTGTGAGCAAAATTGTGAAGTCCATAATCAAGGTGAACCGGACAGGCAAGGCCGGGGACGGGAAAATATTCGTTTCACCGATTGAGGGCGCTGTAAGGGTGAGGACAGGAGAGCATGATGGAGAGGCGATAGCGTAAGCCACAGGCATGACACAGTATTTCCGCTCATTCTCGACAGGCATCCACGCCTGCCTCCGAGCCGCTGAAACCGCTTCAATACAATGTCATGCCTG